>NZ_CAUWHO010000010.1:0-70811 GCF_963558545.1 uncultured Tyzzerella sp.
ATATCTGTTTTTGAATATCAGTATTCAAAAAATTGATATACTCAATTAAGATATGTATTTTAATTTATTTATGTTTCACGTGAAACAGTATGCAAAAAATGTTGTTTCACAAAAATTTTGTAAAAATATATCCTTAAAAAAATTATAAAAATGTTTCACGTGGAACATTTTTATGTTATAATTAATTATATTTTATTTTAGGTGGTGAAAAAATGGGCAAGATTATTGCTATTGCAAACCAAAAAGGTGGAGTTGGCAAAACAACAACATCTATTAATTTAGCTGCTTCTTTGGCAGAAAAAGGCAAAAGAGTCCTTGTTATAGATTCTGACCCTCAAGGTAATACATCAAGTGGTTTGGGTATAGACAAAAATGAGTTACAATATACCTTTTATGATTTATTATTAGAAAATGCTAAATTTGAGCAAGTTAAAATAGAATTAGATTTTTTTGAAAAATTACATATTTTACCTAGTAACATAGAGCTATCTGGTGCAGAAATAGAGCTTGTTGGCAAAGATGATAGAGAGTATTTATTAAAAAATATATTATCAAATATTAATAACGAATACGACTATGTTTTAATAGACTGTCCCCCATCTTTAAATATGCTTACTGTTAATGCTCTAACAGCAGCACACACAATACTAGTTCCTTTACAATGTGAATATTATGCACTAGAAGGATTATCTCAGCTTTTATACACAATAAATCTTGTACAGCAAAAATTAAACCCTTCCTTACAAATAGAAGGTGTTGTATTTACTATGTACGATGCTAGGACAAACTTATCTTTACAAGTTGTAGAAGAGGTAAAAAAACATCTTGGTAAAAATATTTATAGAAGTATTATACCACGCAATGTTAGATTAAGCGAAGCACCTAGCCACGGTAAACCTATTAATCTATACGACCCAAAATCTAAAGGTGCAGAAGCTTATATGCTTTTAGCTGAAGAAGTAATCTATAACCAGGAGGGATAATATGATAAAGAAAGGATTAGGAAAAGGACTTGGTGCTTTAATAAAAGATGATGTACTAACACCAAATAATACATCAATCCAAGAAACAGATTTAAACAAAATTATAGAAATAGATATAAATAAGGTACAACCAGATAAATCTCAACCAAGAAAACATTTTAACGATGATACATTGGAAGAGCTTGCATTATCTATTAAAAATGTGGGAATAATAAGCCCTATAATAGTAAAGAAAAAAGGAGATTTTTACGAAATAATAAGTGGAGAAAGACGCTTTAGAGCAGCTAAAAAGCTTAAATTAAAAAAAATTCCTATAATTATAAAAGAATATGATGATTTAGTTTCATTAGAAGTATCCCTTATAGAAAATATCCAAAGAGAAAACTTAAACCCTATAGAAGAAGCACTGACATATAAAATATTCCAAGAAAAATTTAATCTTAACCAAGAACAAATAGCAGAAAAAGTAGGTAAAAATAGAACAACTATTTCTAATGCTATAAGACTGCTAAAGCTAGACAGTCGTGTTCAAAATTTTGTCATAGAGCTTAAACTTTCACAAGGACACGCTAGAGCATTACTACCTATAGAAAATATGGATATACAGTTTGATTTAGCAGAAAAAATTATAGAAGAACAACTTAGTGTTAGGCAAACAGAGGATATAGTAAAAAAATTACTAGAAGAAAAAAAAGAAGAAAAAAATACTCCTAAAGAAGATGACATACTAAAAAAACAACTTTACCTTGATATATCTAAACAACTAAACCAAATATTAGGCACAAAAGTTAATATAAAAGATAACAAAAATAAAGGTAAAATAGAAATAGAATACTATTCTCAAGAAGAGTTAGATAGACTTTTCTGTATTTTAAAAAAATTATAATACTGGAGGTATAAAATGGATAGTTTTATTTTAACATTAGATAGTAATCTTTACTTAAGCATAGCTATGCAAATATTGTCTACTATTATACTTATATTTTTATTAATATCACCTATATGGTTAATTGTATTATCTGTAAAATTATCTAAAACAAAAAAACGTTTAAAGAAATTTTTACCAGATGATAAAAATATTGATATAGAAAATATGCTTGTAGAATACAACAACAATGTTACAGAATTTTTAGCTAGAGAAAAAGAAATATTAGAAAAAATAGAAAACACTAAAATTTCATTATCTAGCGACATAGAAAATACTAACAAACTTATATATCTTACTAATGAAAAATTAAAAAATGCTGTTCAAAAAGTTTCTATAATAAGATATAATCCCTTTGAAGAAGTTGGTGGGGACTTATGCTATGCTATAGCATTATTAGATGAAAATAATAATGGTATAGTTATAAATAGTATATACTCTCGTCAAGCTTGTTATAGCTATGCTAAAGAGATAGTAAATGGACAATCTCCTAATCATAAACTTTCTCAAGAAGAGATAGAAGCTTTAGAAAAAGCTATTAATAACTAATTACCCCAGCCTTATATTTTATATATATAAGGCTTTTTTAATACAATTAAGATATGACTTATATTTTTAAGGAAAAATTATATACGGGGTTTTGTATTAATTTTTACGTATAAAAATATATAGGAATATCTGTTTTTGAATAACAGTATTCAAAAAATTGATTAAATACAATTGAGATATGACTTATATTTTTTAAGGAAAAATTATATACGGGTTTTTGTATTAATTTTTACGTATAAAAATATATAGGAATATCTGTTTTTGAATAACAGTATTCAAAAAATTGATTAAATACAATTGAGATATGACTTATATTTTTTAAGGAAAAATTATATACGGGTTTTTGTATTAATTTTTACGTATAAAAATATATAGGAATATCTGTTTTTGAATAACAGTATTCAAAAAATTGATTAAATACAATTAAGATATGACTTATATTTTTTAAAATAAGGTTATATATTACAATAATAATTTAAATATTGTTTACTATAAAATATATTTGTAAACTTATATATTATTTTGTGTTGACAATTATACAAATGTATGTTATTATCAGTTTACAATTATATTAAGGAGGTTTACAATGAAAACAAAAAACATTACTTATATTGCTATATTTTCTGCTATTGTGTGTATAATGTCTGTTATATCTATCCCTACCCCTTGGGGTGTACCCTTTACATTACAAACTTTTGCCATATCTTTAGCAGGCTTTACACTTGGTAAAAAATATGGCACTTTATGTATTTTTATATATCTTTTATTAGGTGCTATTGGTCTACCTGTTTTTTCTGGATTAACTGGTGGTATATCTCGCTTTGTATCTGTTTCTGGTGGATTTTTATTTGGTTTTATATTTTTAGCTTTTCTATGTGGAACAAAAAATATATTTTATAGTATATTAGGACTTTTTATATGTCATTTTTTAGGTGTTATACAATTTAGTTTTTTAACAAAAACTAATTTTATAAATTCTATTTTTATAGTATCCCTCCCCTACATAATAAAAGACTTTTTATCTATATTTTTAGCATATTTTGTAAGTAAAAAAATTAAACTTGTTACTCCGTTTTACATAAAAAAGAGATAATTCTAAATTTAGGATTATCTCTTTTTTATGTAAAATATCTAAAAAATTATTTTAAAATATAACAGAAACAGGTTCTTCGTTATGTATACGGTTAATAGCATTAGATATTAGTTTAGAAACTGATAATTGTTTTATTTTAGATATATTTTTCTCATCATCAAGCTCTACTGTGTTTAAAACTAACAATTCTTCTATAGCACTACTCTCTATTCTTTCTATGGCTTTTCCAGATAATATAGGGTGTGTACAACAAGCACAAACGCTCTTTGCCCCTCTCTCCTTAAGGGCATTAGCAGCATTTGTTATAGTACCTGCTGTATCTATCATATCATCAATAAGTATAACGTGTTTATCTTTTATCTCACCTATAATATTCATTATTTCAGAAACATTTGGCTTAGGTCTTCTTTTGTCTATAATAGCTAAAGGTATATCTAATCTCTCTGCAAAACTTCTAGTCCTTGCAACACTACCTAAATCTGGAGAAACTACAACTAAATCTTCTTTATTGTTTTTAAATTTTTCTCTATAATAAGATACTAACATAGGCATTCCAAATAAATGGTCTACTGGTATATCAAAAAAACCTTGTATTTGAGCACAGTGTAAATCCATTGTTATAACTCTATCTGCACCAGCACTTGCTATTAAATTTGCCACAAGTTTAGAGCTAATTGGGTCACGAGCCTTAACTTTTCTATCTTGTCTAGCATATCCATAGTATGGTACAACAGCATTTATACGCCCAGCAGAAGCCCTTTTACAAGCATCTATCATTATTAAAAGCTCCATTAAATTATCGTTAACTGGATAAGATGTAGGTTGGATAATATAAACGTCACACCCTCTAACTGTTTCATCTATAGCAACACTAATCTCTCCATCACTAAATTTGCTAACGCTACATTTTGATAAAGGGATACCTAAATCATTAGCTATTTGTTCTGCAAGTTTTTTATTTCCGTTACAAGTAAAGAGCTTTATCTCACTTTTGTAACCACCGTTCATAATATTGTTCCTCCTAAGATAGTTAAATATTTTATATATTAATTTATAATTTATAACATTACAAATATATTTTACATTATATTTATATTTTTTACAATAAGCTTTTTACATTTTTATATTAATATTTGTTAATGTATAAAATACATCAGTAAAACAAAAAAAATTTTACCTTTGTTATATAAAATAATACTAAAAAATATACAATAAAAAGGCTAAATATAAATTTAGCCTCAGACTTTAGACAAAATATTATTAAATCAACTTTTTTCATTTTTATCTCATATGTATATATGAGATAAAAATTTTAATCACAATACGTGGCTTTGCCTCGGATTGTGTAAAAAGCTAGAGTTCAAGTGGCTTTAGCCCTTGTACGCAGAAATCAGCTTTTTTACCCTAGAATATATAAAAAAATAAACTTATTATTTTTTTAAGAGATTGTAGACTTTGTCTACAATCTCAAGGCTAAATATAAATTTAGCCTTTTTATTACTAAGCTTTAAATCCCTTGTTTTCTTTAATATCTACAAATTCCTGTAACCTACCATCTTTACCATATGTAAGACCTGCATATATAGTATCTGTATTTTCCATTATAGAACTTTTATCTTTTTCGTTTTCTTCTATTCCTTCAAACCCAGACATTATAGTTTTTAAAACATCTTCACCAGATTTTAAATCTTCTATTTTTTTACTAAATAAAAATTTTGCTAATTGTCTGTCTACATAATTATACATTGTTAGTAAGTAAGATGATATTTCATATTGCATATCTAAGCTTCCTCTAAGCTCCGATAAAAATTGCCTTGCTTTTAATATATTAAAATCAAATTCTTTTTCATTATCTATATTTTTTTTACTTTCCTCTATATAGTCAAATATTATTTCAAAATTTATAATAACTAACTTTAAAGGGCTAGCATTTGCTATTTTGGCAACATAGTCTTGCTTATTTATCCCCATAATACACCTATTGTAATAATGATAATAATTGATTAGGTCTTTGGTTTGACTGAGATAACATAGATATACCAGCTTGTACTAATACATTATTTTTTGTATACTCTGCCATTTCTCCTGCCATATCTGTATCTAAAACTCTAGATAAAGCTGAACGAGTACTTTCTTCTGATATAATTAATGAATTGCTAGTTTTTTCTAACCTATTTTGGTTAGCACCTAAATTTGCTCTATAGTTACTTATTCTCTTTAAAGCTTCATCACATCTTGTTATTGCTTCTTGTGCACCATCTATTGTTGTATAATTTAATCCATCTATTTCAGTTTGTAGTTGATTTCCATTGTCATCATACTCTTTTTCTTTTTTTGTACTTAATCCTAAAACAGGTGCATTTATAGGTTTAAAACTAACTTTTAAATTATCTCTATAATCATTTCCAGTATGGAATATAAATTCTTCATAATCACCATTTATTAAATGCTTTTTATTAAATTCTGTTCTTTCTGATATTGCATTTAATTCTTCAGAAAGTTGTACTATTTCTTTTTGTATAAGGTTTCTATCTTCTGGTGTTAATGTACCATTAGATGCTTGAACTGCTAACTCTCTCATTCTTTGAGTAATGTTTTGCATTTCTCCTATGCTTCCCTCTGCTGTTTGTATTAAAGATATAGCATCATTAACATTTCTATCTGCCATTTCTATACCTTTTATTTGTAATCTCATTTTATTAGAAACAGCCATACCTGTTGGGTCATCTCCAGTTTTATTTATTTTTATACCTGTAGATAAATTTGTAGATGCTTTTACCAATGAGTTATTTCTATGCCATAAAGCATTGTTAGCTAATAATGCTTGTGGGTTTGTATTTAATATCATATATTTCACCTTCCAAAATATTTAATCCATTTATTTAAATACTCTTTATTAAATAAGTCTTTCATATTATTTCGTCAAAAATAACAATATACTTAACACTTTAATTTTTATAATTTAAATAGCTAAAGACAAATCTTTAGCTATTTAAACTTATTTATATCAATTAAGATATGACTTATATTTTTAAAGGAAAAATTATATACGGATTCTTGTATTAATTTTTACGTATAAAAATATATAGGAATATCTGCTTTTGAATACACGGTATTCAAAAAATTGATTAAATACAATTAAGATATGACTTATATTTTTAAAGGAAAAATTATATACGGGGTTTTGTATTAATTTTTATCTATAAAAATATATAGGAATATCTGCTTTTGAATACACGGTATTCAAAAAATTGATTATTCTTAAATGATATCTTCAATATCTTCGTTTTCTATATAGTCTTCAGATATTTTTGCAACGCTCATAACTTTAACATCATCATCAATATTTATAAGCTTAACACCTTGTGTTACACGGCTTGTTGTGGATATATCTTTAGCCCTTATTCTAATAATAACACCCTCAGATGTAACCATAATAAGCTCTTCTTTTTCATCTATCATTTTAACATCTATAACATTACCTGTTCTTTCTGTAATTTTATATGTTTTAAGCCCTTTTCCACCACGTGTTTGTGCTCTATATTCATCACTTAAAGTACATTTACCAAACCCTTTTTCAGAAACAATAAGAACTTTTTTATCTTCTTCTATTACTTCGCTTGCTACCACTTCATCGTCTTTATTTAAAGTAATAGCTTTTACCCCTGTTGCATTTCTTCCAAGCTCTCTTATGTCTTCTTCACTAAATCTAATAGACATACCAAATTTTGTAGCTAAAAATATGTGTTTACCATCTGTTATTTTTTGTACAGATATAAGCTCATCATCTTCTCTAAGGTTTACTGCTATAAGTCCCATTTTTCTAATATTATTAAACATAGATATTTTTGTCTTTTTAATAATACCTTTTTTAGTAGTCATAGCAAGATATTCATCTGTAGCTATATCTTCATTATCTTTATTTTGTTTAACTGGTATAACAGCTGTTATCTTTTCTCCATTATCTAGCTGTAAAAGGTTAATAATAGGTGTTCCTTTAGCAGTACGCCCAGCCTCTGGTATTTCAAATGTTTTTATACGGTACACTTTACCTTTGTTTGTAAAGAAATATATAAAACTATGGTTGCTACTTAAAAATAGATTTTTAACAAAATCTTCATCTCTTGTTTGCATACCTATTATACCTTTACCACCTCTGTTTTGGCTTTTATATGTAGATAATGGTAATCTCTTAATATAATCAAGATGTGTCATTGTTATAACACTCATTTCATCTTCTATAAGGTCTTCTATATATAAATCACCTTCATCTTGAACAATAGCTGTTAGTCTTTCATCGCCAAATTTAGCTTTTGTTTGTAACAATTCTTCTTTTATTACTTGTAAAAGTCTATTTTCGCTACCTAATATAGCTTGTAATTGGTCTATAAGAGAATTAAGCTTAGCAAATTCTTCATCTAATTTTTCTCTTTCTAATCCAGATAAACTTCTAAGACGCATTTCGCATATAGCATCTACTTGCTCAAAAGTAAAGTCAAATCTATCCATAAGTATAGCTTTTGCATCTTTTATATCCTTGTTAGACCTAATGATGTTTATTATTTCATCTATAAAATCTAAAGCTTTTAAAAGTCCCTCTACTATATGTGCTCTTTTTAAGGCTTTATCTAAGTCAAACTGAGTTCTTCTTGTAACAACTTCCTCTTGATGTTTTAAATAATATTGTAAAATTTCTTTTAAATTTAAAGTTTTAGGTACACCATCTACAATAGATAAAAAGTTTATACTATAATTTTCCTGTAATTGAGAATATTTATAAAGTTGGTTTAGTATAACATTAGCATTAGCATCTTTTCTACATTCTATAACAACTCTTATACCATTTCTATCAGATTCATCGTTTATATCTGTTATACCATCTACCTTTTTGTCCTTAACAAGCTCTGCTATTTTTTCTATCATACGAGATTTATTTACTTGATAAGGTATTTCTGTTATTATTATTCTTTCTTTACCTGTTTTAGTAGTTTCTATATTGGCAGTAGAACGAACACGTATTCTACCTCTACCAGTAGTATATGCCATTCTTATACCTGCCTTACCAAGTATGGTAGCACCTGTTGGAAAATCTGGTCCTTTAATAATATTTAAAATTTCTTCTATATCGGTATCTCTATTTTCTTCTATTTTGTTGTCTATTATTTTTAACAAGCCATCTATTACTTCTGTAAGGTTATGAGGTGGTATATTAGTTGCCATACCAACTGCTATCCCAGAAGAACCATTTACAAGTAGGTTAGGAAATCTAGACGGAAGAACTGTTGGCTCTTTTTCTGTACTGTCATAGTTATCTGTAAAATCTACTGTATTTTTTTCTATGTCAGATAGCATTTCAACTGCTATTTTACTAAGCTTAGCCTCTGTATATCTATGAGCAGCAGCAGGATAACCATCTATAGACCCAAAGTTACCGTGCCCGTCTACAAGCATATAACGCATAGAAAAATCTTGTGCCATTCTAACTAAAGCATCATATATAGCAGCATCACCGTGAGGGTGGTATTTACCCATCGTTTCACCTACTATATTGGCACATTTTTTATATCCTTTGCTAGGGTCTAAGTTTAGCTTGTTCATAGCATATAGTATACGTCTATGAACAGGTTTTAATCCATCTCTAACGTCTGGTAATGCTCTAGAAACAATAACACTCATAGCATATTCTATATAAGAGCTTTTCATCTTATCTGCTATCTCTGTGTCTATTATTTTGTCATAGTGTTCAAATTGATTTTCAGACATAATGTTTTATCCTTTCTAATAGTATATTACACATCTAAGTTTGTAACAAATTTTGCATTTTCTTGTATAAACTCACGTCTTGGCTCTACCCTATCTCCCATAAGCTGGTCAAATATTTCATCTGCAAGCCTTGCATCTTCTAATGTTACTCTTAATAAGATACGTTTTTCTGGGTCCATAGTTGTTTCCCAAAGTTGCTCTGCGTCCATTTCTCCAAGCCCTTTATAACGTTGTATAGGCTTTATACCCTCTGTGCCTATTTGTTGTAATATTTCATCTCTTTCTGCATCACTATAAGCATAATATTCTTTTTTGCCTTTTTCTATTTTATAAAGAGGTGGTTTAGCAAGGTATACATAACCATTTTCTATAAGAGGTGTCATAAACCTAAAAATAAATGTAAGAAGAAGTGTAGTAATATGTGCACCGTCTACATCGGCATCTGTCATAAGTACTATTTTATGGTATCTAAGCTTTTCTATATCAAAGTCATCGTGTATACCTGTCCCAAAAGCTGTTATCATAGAGCGTATTTCTTCGTTACCTAATATTTTATCAAGCCTAGACTTTTCTACGTTTAATATTTTACCCCTAAGAGGCAATATAGCTTGAGTTTTTGGCGTTCTTGCATTAACAGCAGAACCACCAGCAGAGTTTCCCTCAACTATATATAGCTCACATTTAGACGGGTCTTTTTCGCTACAATCTGTCAATTTACCAGGAAGCCTACCAACCTCAAGAGCAGATTTTCTCCTTACAAGCTCACGAGCTTTTTTGGCAGCATCTCTAGCACGAGAGGCAACTAAAGCCTTTTCTATAATCATTTTACCAATTGTTGGATTTTCTTCTAAAAAATAAGTTAAATTTTCTGATAAAACGCTATCTACTGCATTTTTAGCCTCTTTACTACCTAGTTTACCTTTTGTTTGTCCTTCAAACTGAGGTTCTTCTATTTTTATACTAACAACAGATGTTAGCCCCTCTCTTATATCATCACCTGTTACTTTTTCGTTTTCTTTTAAAAGTCCAAATTTTTTGCCATAGTCATTTACCGTTTTTGTTATAGCACTTCTAAAGCCTGCAATATGCGTACCACCGTCTACTGTGTTTATATTGTTTACATAAGAGTAGTTGTTTTCTAAATATCCATCATTATGCTGAAAAGCAACCTCTACAAAAATGTTATCTTTTATACCTTCACAATAAAACACGTCTTCATATACAGGTACTTTATTTTTATTTATATGTTGTACAAACTCTTTAATACCACCTTCATAGTGGAAAGTTTTTTCTTTTATTTCTTCTTGTCTTAAATCTTTTAATACTATTTTTATACCTTTTGTTAAAAAGGCTGTTTCTTGTAGCCTTTGCTTTAATGTATCATAGCTATATTCTAGCTCATCAAATATTTCATAATCTGGTTTAAATTCTATTTCCGTACCTGTTATAGATTTGTCACATTCTCCTACAACAGTAAGTTTTGTAACAACATCTCCACGAGAATATTTTTGTTCGTATATTTTACCACCATTATATATTTTTACAACAAGCCACTGGCTAAGAGCATTAACAACAGAAGCACCAACACCGTGTAACCCACCAGATACTTTATATCCACCACCACCAAATTTACCTCCAGCGTGAAGTATTGTAAATACAACCTCAACAGCTGGTATACCTTTTTGTGGGTGTATACCTATAGGGATACCCCTACCATTGTCTTTTACCCTTATGCTATTTTCTTTATTTATAGATACCTCTATTTCAGAACAATGCCCTGCCAAAGCTTCGTCTACTGCATTATCTACTATTTCATATACAAGATGATGTAACCCTCTACTAGATGTAGAGCCTATATACATACCAGGACGCTTTCTAACAGCCTCTAGGCCTTCCAATATTTGTATTTGATTCTCGTTATATTCTGGTTTCATTTATATTCTCCTTTTATAAAATCAAAATACTTAATATATTTTAATTCGATTATTTATCATTCATATTTTATAATCAATTTTTAATGCTTTATTTTAAAACGTCAAAAGCCTGTAACATATATTATATCATATATTACAGGCTTTTAACAGTATATTTTGCCATATTTTTATTAAAATTTTAAAAATATACACATTATAAATATTAGTATAAAATATTAATTATTATTTGTATTTATTTTTCCATTTGATACATTAAAAATATTACATTTTTCATCTAAATTTTTTAAAACATCTTCTACACCTGTGCAAGTTATTATTACTTGTAGATTTTTTATATTTTTTATTAAAAATCTCTGTCTATCTTTATCTAATTCAGATAAAACATCATCTAGTAATAAAACTGGTAGTATCCCCTTTTCTTCTTCTATCAATTTTATTTCTGCTAGTTTTGTGCTTAAAGAGGCTGTTCTTTGTTGTCCTTGAGAGCCAAAATCTCTAGCATTTACCCCATTTATAAAAAATAACAAATCATCTTTATGTGGCCCATAGCAAGTAGTTCCATATAGTATATCTTTATCTATGTTTTTATCTATCTTTTCTTTAAATTCTTCTATTGTTACGCTAGGTTTATATTTTAACTCTAATATTTCAGTACTATTTGTAATATCTTTATGTATTTTATTTGATATATAATTTAATTTTTTAATAAATAAATCTCTTGTTTGTATTATTTTTACACCAAAATCTACAAGCTGACTATCCCATACAAATAGTGTATCTTTAAGGCTTATATTTTTAATTATTTTTTTTAATAATGTATTACGCTGTTTTAATACTTTATGGTACTGTGAAAGATTGTAATAGTATATATTGTTTATTTGACAAAGCTCCATATCTATAAATTTTCGTCTTTCTTGAGGTCCTTGCTTTATAAGGCTTAAATCTTCTGGAGAGAAGATAACAACATTTAAATAGCCAAAAAGCTCTCCCAATTTATTAATGGGTATATTATTTATAGCAATACCTTTTTTACTATCATTTTTTAAATGTATATCTATTTTATCAAATATAGTTTCTTTTTGTACCTCTAGCCTTATATGAGCTTCATCTTGGCCAAATTTTATAAGCTCTTTATCTTTATGTGTTCTATGGCTTCTACCAGTTGCACCTATATATACACTTTCTAAAAGGTTAGTTTTACCTTGAGCATTTTTTCCATAAAAAATATTTACACCGTCTTTTAGCTCAAGGTCCAATTTTTCTATATTTCTATAATTTTTTAAAGATATTTTTTTTACATACATTTTATTCACCTATAGCTTTAAATGTACCAAAATCTTGTATTTCTATAATATCTCCATTTCTTATTTTTTTACCTCTTTCAAGGCAAGTTGTACCATTTACTTTTACAATACCGTCTAATATAAGCATTTTTGCATCTGAGCCTTGTCCTACAACTCTAGCTAGCTTTATAAATTGTTGTAATTTTATAAACTCTGTATTAAATTTTATTTCTTCCATATAATCACCATATTTTAATTATTTTATAATTATGAGGTTGTAGACTTTGTCTACAACCTGTTCAAAAAAATAACAAGTTTATTTTTTTGAGATAAAAATGAAAAAAGTTTACTTAATAATATTTTGTCTACAGTCTGTTAATTATTTTATAATTATTCATTAATTTTTAAAGGTAAAATTAAATATTTATAGTCGTCATTATCAATTCCCTTTATAATACAAGGGCTAAGAGATGTTATAAACTGTATAGATACTTTATCATCATCTATAGCCTTTAAAGCCTCTATTAAATATCTAGGATTAAAAGCTATGCTAAGCCCCTCTCCCTCTAAATCTATAGCCACTTCTTCATAAGATGTACCAAACTCTGTATTAGAGGTAATAACAAGGTTATCATCATTTTTTATTTCTAGCTTAACAGGTGTTTTTTTATTGTCTTTAGATATTAAAGATGCTCTTTCTAAGCTATTTAAAAAACTTGTTCTGTCTATTTTTATTTTTGTATTATAATCTTCTGTAAATATTTGTTCATATTTTAAAAACTCTCCATCTAGCAATCTAGATATAATAATACAACTATCAAGCTCAAACAAAATGTAATTTTCGTTAAAATATAAATTTACTACACTATCTTCTTTATCAGATAATATTTTTATAATTTCATTTAAAGCTTTAGCAGGTACAATAAAATCTGCATTTTTAAAATCTTTTTTTAGCTCTGTACGTCTAAAAGATACTCTAAATCCATCTATTGCAACTATGTTTAAATATCCTTCTTTTATTTCTATTAGTTCTCCAGTTAAAGCTGGTTTAGACTCATCTGTAGATACAGAAAATTTTGTTTGTCTTATCATATTTTTAAGAACAGATGAATTTATTTCATATTTTTCTTCTTTTTCTACTGTATTAAGTGTAGGAAATTCTTCTCCATTTTGCCCTAGTATTTTAAATTCTGTTTTACCATTTTTTATAATAGTAACATTCTTTTCATCTACTTCTATGGATATATCCCCATCTGGCATATTTTTTATTATGTCAAAAAAAATTCTAGCTTCTAAAGCAACTAATCCTTTTTCTAATATATCCGCTTCTATATTAGATGTTTCTATACCAAGCTCTAAATCATTAGATATTAACCTAAAGCCATTTTTATCTGCTTTTAATAATATACATTCTAATATAGGTAAAGTTGTTCTTGATGGAACAGATTTTAAAACAATATTTATATTTTGAAGTAAAATATCTTTTTTACATTTAATGTTCATAAATAAATCTCCTTTTATAATGTTAAAAACTTTTGTGTTTAAATATATAGATATATAATATGTTTTTATAGTAGATATAGTAGTAGAGTGTGTTTATATGTTGATAACTAAAAAAATGCTTAAAATTTAAATAAAAAAATAAAATTAAAAATATGTTGATAATTTTTTTTATCTTTAAAGTTATCAACATAATAAACATATAAAAAAAATATATATAGTTATAAACAAAATAATAACATAGTTATAAAGTAGTTACCAACATAGTAAAATACTATTTTTTTAATATTTTATCTCTTAAAACAATAATTGAATTTTCAAAATTTTTATCTGATTTTAGTTTTTCTTCTATCTTTTCTATACCGTGTATAACAGTAGAATGGTCTCTACCTATACTTCTACCTATATTTAACAAAGATTCGTTTAGTATTTCTCTTGTAAGATACATATAAACTTGTCTAGCAATAGTTATAGGTTGGTTTCTTTTTTTGCTCCTTATTTCGTCTATTTTTACGTTAAAGTGGTTAGATACAGCCTCTAATATAGTATCAGTAGAAAGAGATATGTCTTTATCTTGTATAATATCTTTAAGGGCATTTTCTGCAAGTTCAACGCTAAGGTTAACCCCTGTAAGGTTAGAATAAGCTATAACACGCGTTAAAGCACCCTCTAATTCTCTTATATTGCTTTTAACAGATTTTGCTATAAACTGTGAAACATCTTTTGGTATTGATATGTTTAAAGACTCTGCTTTTTTTTCTAAAATGGCAGTTCTTGTTTCAAAATTAGGTGTTTTTATATCTGCTATAAGCCCCCCTGCAAATCTAGAGCGAAGCCTCTCTGTTAAAGTTTCTATCTCATTAGGTGGTCTATCACTAGATATAATTATTTGTTTTCCAGAGTCTTTAAGGTCGTTAAATGTATGGAAAAACTCCTCTTGTGTTTGAGTTTTATCTACTATAAATTGTATGTCATCTATTAATAAAACATCTATTTTTCTATATTTTTCTCTAAATTCTTTGTTTTTTTGTTCTCTTATAGATGCTATAAGCTCATTTGTAAATTTTTCACAAGAAGCATATAGCACTTTTGTATCTGGATTTTTTGATAGTATGTAGTTTGCAATAGCGTGCATAAGATGGGTTTTACCAAGCCCCACATCTCCATATAAAAACAGAGGGTTATATATGCCAGGGCTTTCTGCAACGGCAACAGATGCAGCGTGTGCAAGCCTGTTGCTCTCACCAATAACAAAGTTTTCAAATATATAATTATTGTTTAGGTTATTTTCTGTTTTTTGTTTTTTTGGTTGGTTTAAAATTTGTTTTAAATCTTCTTCTAAAACAAGTTTAATATTTAAGTTTTTTTGGTTAAAACATTGCTCGCAAACAGCAGTTAAAACAGACATATATTTAAGCTTTATATGCTCTATGTAAAATATATCAGAAGATTTTAAAATAATAGTGTTATTTTCATAAGATATAAACTGTAAATCGACAAACCAAGTTTTAAATGTAAAATCACCAAGTTCTTGTTGCATAGACTTTAGGCATTCTTCCCAACAGTCTTCATAAGTGTTCATTTTATACCTCCTATATAAATATCTTTATATTAAATTATGCAAAATATGTGGATAATTTATTATTAACATATGTTAATATAAATAAAAAAATGGTAAAATTAACATATGTGGATAAACATATATTAACATAAAAAATATAGTAAAATAAATAAAAAATAACATATATAAATAATTATTAACATAGTTATCAACAATATGTGGATAAGTGTTAATAATTACATAGTTATTAACACTATATATAATAACAAAAATATTTTATATAATCAACAATTTTAGTTATAAACATTTAAAAAATTAATATAGCAATAAAAATATAGACATATATATTAAAATAATGTAAAATGGGATAATATAATAATATTATTATTTATTAAAAGACACTTAGGAGGAAATTATTTTGCAAAAGAGTGAAAAAATGATAATAGTTTTTTTGCTTATATGTATATTTATAGTTAATATATTTATATTTTTTATACTTAAAATAGATAAAACAATAAATAAAGGGATAGATGATAAAATAATATATGTAACAAAAATGGGAAAAATTGCATATGAAGTTTATCAAAATGACAAAATAATAGAAATATTTGAAGATTATGATAAGGCTTTAGAATACGCCAGAAAGTACGAAAACTCATCTATAAAAAAATCTGGAGATTACAAATGGATATGGGATAGCAACCCACCTTATGAAGTGTATCAAGGGTATAAACTTTTAAAAAAATTTGTAAACTATAGCGAGGCTTTAGAATATGCTAAAAAATATGAAAACTCATCTGTATTTTTTAGAGAAAGTAACACTTTTATATGGGATAGCCAAACTGTTATAAAAAATAGTTATCATATAGAAAATGTACCATTTATAGGGCAATATCCAGAGCTTTTTAGAGGTTGTGAGGTTACAAGCCTTTCTATGCTTTTAAACTATAAGCGTATAAATGTAAATAAAATGGAGTTAGCAGAAAATATAAAAAAAGAGCCTTTTACATTTACATTAGAAGGAAATACATACAATGGAAATCCACATCAAGGTTTTGTAGGAGATATATACTCTAAAGAAAATGCTGGATATGGTGTTTATAATGAGCCTATATATAACCTTTTAAAACAATATGTAGGAGGCAAGGCATTAAACCTTACAGGAGCAAATTTTAATGATTTATACTATTATATAAATAAAAATTCTCCAATATGGGTTATAATAAATACAAGATTTAAAGCTTTGCAAGAACAAGAATTTAATTACCTTAATACAACAAGAGGTAATGTAAGATTTACATACAGAGAACATTCTGTTTTAATAACAGGATATGACAGTCAGTATATATATTATAATGACCCTATGTATCCAGGTATGACACAAAAAACTTTAAAAGCAGACTTTATAAAGGCTTGGGAGCAAATGGGAAAACAAGCAATAACTTATGCTCCATAAAACAAAAAAGAGGTGTAATAAATGAATAAATTAAAAGTTATAATATTAGCAGGTGGGCAAGGTACAAGAATGAAATCTAAAATACCAAAAGTATTACACAAGGTATTAGATAGAACTATGATAGATTATGTTATAGAGGCATCAAACGATGTTAATGCTGATGATATAATGGTTATAGTAGGCCACCAAAGTGCTATGGTAAAAGGTGTTTTAGGTTCTGACATAAAATATGGATACCAAAAACAACAATTAGGTACAGGGCACGCTGTTATGCAAGCACTAGACTTTATAGGCGATGACGAAAATATATTAATATTATATGGAGATACGCCACTTATAAAAAAAGAAACATTACAAAAGCTTATTAGAATACACAACAAAGAAAGAAACTATGCAACTGTTATATCATCTTTTGTAGATAATCCAACAGGATATGGTAGGATAGTTAGAGAAAATGGTATATTTAATAAAATAGTAGAACAAAAAGATACTAGCGATAGAGAGGCAAAAATAAATGAAATAAATACAGGTGTATATATATTTAATTCTAATGCTTTAAAATCTGCTTTAGACAATCTTTCTAACAATAACTCTCAAAACGAATATTATTTAACGGATACATTAGAAATTATAAAAAATACAGGAAATAAAGTTGGTATAATGATAGCTGATGATAACGAGGAGTTTTTAGGTGTAAACTCTAAATATGAACTGGCAACAGCTATTAATGTTATGAAAAAAAGGATAAATAAATACCATATGGATAATGGGATAACTATAGAAGACCCTAATAACACATACATAGGTAAAGATGTTATAATAGGAGAAGATACAGTTATATTACCAGGTTGTATAATAGAAGGAAAAACAACTATTGGTAGCGATTGTTTAATAGGTCCATATGCAAAGATAAATAACACAGAAATAAAAAATTGTGTAAATATAACTCAATCTACTATTTTAAATTCGTTTATAAATAGCTATACAACAGTAGGACCTTATGCTTATTTAAGGCCTAATAGTAATATAGGAGAACACGTAAAAATAGGAGATTTTGTAGAAATAAAAAATTCTACAATAGATGATAATACTAAAGTATCTCACTTAACATATATAGGGGATTCTGATGTAGGTAAAAATGTAAACTTTGGTTGTGGTACTGTTACTGTAAATTATGATGGAAAATATAAACATAGAACAGTTATAGAAGATGATGCTTTTATAGGTTGTAATACAAACCTTATAGCACCTGTTAAAATAGGGAAAAATGCCTCTACTGGTGCAGGCTCTACAATAACAAATGATGTACCACAAAATGCTTTAGCTATATCTAGGGTAAAAGACCAAATTAATAAACTAGACTATAATAACAATAAATAATACCTAAAATATGCACAAATATATATTTTGTATTTGTGCATATTTTTGATTAAAAAATTCATTTAATTTGCACTTACATTTTAAATTTATAATAAAATGCTTGCAATAGATTTTAATATGTGATATAATTTCAAATTGGATACAATCCTTGTTCTCTTTTTTAGAGAGCCAAAGACCAAAAGGAGGTGTAAAGAATGAATAAATACGAATTAGCAGTTATTGTTAAACCAACATTAGAAGAAGAAGCTCTTAAAGCTGAATTTGAAAGCGTTCAAGAAATTATCACTAAATTTGGTGGTACTATCGAGAAAGTTGATGATTGGGGCAAACGTAAACTTGCTTACGAAATTAAAAAATTCAATGAAGGTTTCTACAACTTTATCACTTTTACAGCTAATAGCGAAACTCCAATTGAAATTGAACGTCGTATGCGTATTAAAGAAAACGTTCTTCGTTACTTAGTTGTTCGCGAAGAAGCTTAATTTGTGAGGTGCTTTTATGAATAAGGTTATAATATCTGGTAGGCTCACTAGAGACCCAGAAATGCGATATTCTCAAAGTGCAGAACCAATAGCTGTTACACGTTTTAGTGTAGCTGTTAATCGCCGTTTTAAAAGAGATGGCGAACCAGATGCAGATTTTATAAACTGTGTTTCTTTTGGTAAAACTGCAGAGTTTATTGGTAAATATTTTTCTAAAGGCAAAATGATAGGAATTGTTGGTTCTCTTAGAACAAGCTCTTGGACAGATAATACTAATGGCCAAAAGCGTTTTTCTACAGATGTTCAAGTGGAAGAAGCCGAATTTTTAGAGAGTAAATCATCTTCTGAAAGCTATCAACAAGAAGATATGCCTAAAAATATGTCTAGTGTACAAAATACAATGGATAATAGCCCACAAAATAATATGCAACAAAGTGAAGATTTCTATAGTATAGAAACTAGTGTAGATGATGACAATCTACCGTTTTAATAATTTCGTATTAAGTTTATAAAGGAGGTAAAACCGATGATTAACAAAAAACGTGGTAAAAGAAAAAAACGTGTTTGTGCTTTTTGTGCTGAAAAAGTAGATTTTGTTGATTACAAAGATACTGCTAAGCTTAAAAAATATATTTCTGAAAGAGGAAAAATATTACCTAGAAGAATAACTGGCAACTGTGCAAAACACCAAAGAGTTTTAACATTAGCTATTAAAAGAGCTAGACACGTTGCTTTACTTGCATATACACAAGATTAATTTTTTTAAGGCTAGCTTATAACCATTTTAAGCTAGCCTTTATTAGATATAATTAATATTAATTGATATTTTATTAATAAAAATTATATTATTTAATATTCACATTAGTTTTTATTAATAAAATATATATCAATATTTACTTTTAGACATAAAATATCTAAAAAATTACTTTTAATAAATAATAGTTATGTGTACAATGTATATATTTGTATACAAAATACATATTAGTATTGAAAAAATAAACAAAATATGATATAATCTACTAAATATTATTTATAAAGGAGGTTTTCATATGAAAGATAAAATGCAACTTAAAAATTATATGGAAGACTTAGTAGCTAACCAATTAATAAATATTATGGAAGAAAACAACTGTACCTGTTTTTGTGAAAAATGCAAAGCAGATATAACAGCTATTGCTCTTAATCACCTACCTACAAAATATGTAGCAACAGAAAAAGGTGTTTGTTATGCAAAGCTTAGTCTATATGAAAATCAATGTACGATAGATATTATCACAGCTATAACTAATGCTATAAAAATTGTCAAAGGTAACCCAAGGCACAATATTGATGAATAAAAAAAATGTTATCTTAATAGGGTTTATGGGGTGTGGCAAAACTACTGTTGGCAGAGAGCTTGCTAAAAATATTAATTTTCGTTTTATAGATACGGATTATATGATACAAAAAGAAGAAAGTAAGTCAATAGAGAAAATTTTTGACACATTTGGTGAACAATATTTTAGAAAAATAGAAAAAAATGTATGTTATAGAGTTTCTAATTTTAAAAATTGTGTTATTTCTACTGGTGGAGGCATTATTAAGAGCGAAGAAAATATGATAAACCTAAAAAAAACAGGTACTATAATATATCTTAGAGCTACTCCACAAAAAATATATAAAAATCTAAAATATGATAACAAAAGACCTTTATTAAAAAATAAAGATAAAATTAAGATAATATGTGATTTACTAAATGAGAGAAGTTATCTATATGAAAAATATGCAGATATTATCGTAGATGTAGACGATAATTCTCCATTTGTTTTAGCAAAAATTATAAAAAATAATATAAAGAGTATATTATGATAAAAATATTAAATAATAAACATAAGTGAACTTTAAGGAGGCTAATTTAATGATTTCAGCTGGTGATTTTAGAAATGGTGTTACAATAGAGTATGAAGGAGATATATTTGTTATATTAGAATTTCAACATGTAAAACCTGGTAAAGGTGCTGCATTTGTTAGAACAAAAATTAAAAATCTTGTTACAGGTGCAGTAGTAGAAAAAACTTTTAGACCTTCAGAAAAAATGGGAAGAGCACACATTGATAGAAAAGATATGAGCTATTTATATAATGATGGAGAGCTTTACCATTTTATGGATAATGAAAGCTATGAGCAAATAGCTGTTAATGCATCAGATGTTGGCGATACTTTAAAATTTGTTAAAGAAAATGAGATAGTAAAGGTTCTTTCTTATAATGGAAATGTTTTTGGTATAGAACCTCCTTTATTTGTAGAGCTTGAAATTATAGAAACAGAACCAGGATTTAAAGGAGATACTGCAACAGGTGCTACAAAACCAGCAGTTGTAGAAACAGGAGTTTCTGTAAATGTTCCTTTATTCTTAGAACAAGGTGAAAAAATTAAGATAGATACTCGTACTGGCGAATACTTAGGTAGAGCTAATTAATAATAAAAAGCTATATGTAACATACATATAGCTTTTTATTATTAATTAAAATAGTATTTAATATTTTATAATAAAATTACAAAAAAATAATTAATAAAAAATTATATCATAACTATTTTATCAACATAAATATATTAGTATATTAATTAATATATGTTATGTGGATAAAATAATTTATAAAAGTTATAAACATTTGACAAAATTAGTATAAAGTGGTATACTTTTAAACAAGTTAGCATAGACTAACGAAAAGGAGGAATTATGGAAAATTATTTATTTGCCTTTTTATTAACTTTAATTGCAGGGTTAAGCACAGGTATAGGGAGTATTATATCTCTTTTAACTAAAACTACTAATAAAAAATTTTTATCTATTAGTTTAGGTTTTTCTGCAGGTGTGATGATATATGTATCTATGATAGAAATATTTTTTAAAGCTAAGGATAGCCTTGTTTTAGAATTGGGTGAGAAGGTAGGATATGTAATAACAACTATATCTTTCTTTTTAGGTATGTTATTTATAGCCATTATAGATAAACTAATACCATCTGATGAAAATCCTCACGAAATACAAAATACAACAGATAAAAATAATAAAAAATTAGCACGAATGGGATTATTTACAGCTTTAGCAATAGCAATTCATAACTTTCCTGAAGGGCTTGCAACTTTTATTTCTGCATTACAAGAGCCAAGCGTAGCCATACCTATTGTTGTTGCAATAGCAATCCATAATATACCAGAAGGTATAGCAGTATCTGTACCTATATATTATGCTACTGGGTCTAAGAAAAAGGCTTTTACCTATTCTTTTTTATCTGGCTTATCAGAGCCAATTGGTGCAATAATTGGTTGGTTATTGTTAATGCCTATAATGAATAATATAGTTTTTGGTGTTATTTTTGCTATGGTTGGTGGGATTATGGTATTTATATCTTTTGATGAGCTTTTACCTAGTGCTAGAGAATATGGAGAGCATCATTTATCAATATATGGGTTAATATTTGGTATGGTTGTTATGGCTATTAGCTTAGTATTATTTGCATAAAAAGAGTAACTATTGTTACTCTTTTTATTAAATATAGTTTATATATAACGTATATTTTTAAGGCAAAATTAATAATAATATACGTTATATATGAAATATTAATTATATTTATTTAATTTTGTTTATCCCGCCCATATAAGGTACTAAAACTTCTGGTATAATAATGCTACCATCTTCTTGTTGGAAATTTTCTAATATAGCAGATACAGCTCTACCAATAGCAAGTCCACTACCATTTAATGTGTGTACCAATGTAGCTTTGTCTTTAATATTATCTTTAAATTTTATATTAGCACGTCTAGCTTGGAAATCTTCAAAGTTAGAACAGCTAGAAATCTCTACGTATCTATTATAGCTTGGTAACCATACCTCTATATCATAAGTCATAGCAGAGCTAAACCCTAAATCTCCACCACAAAGCCTTACTACTCTATAAGGAAGATTTAAAAGTTTTAATATATTTTCTGCATCATTTGTAAGTTTTTCTAATTCTTCATAAGATTTTTCTGGTCTAGTAAATTTAACTAATTCTACTTTATTAAATTGATGTTGACGTATAAGCCCTCTTGTATCACGTCCTGCAGAGCCAGCCTCTGCTCTAAAACAAGCAGTAAATGCACAATGGCTAATAGTTAAATTGCTACCATCTAATATTTCATCTCTGTAAAGGTTAGTAACAGGTACTTCTGCCGTAGGTACAAGGTAGTATCCATTGTTAGATACTTTAAACATATCTTCTTCAAATTTTGGTAATTGTCCAGTACCATACATACTATCTTTATTAACCATTTGAGGAGGCATAATCTCTACATATCCGTGTTTGTCTATGTGAGTGTCTAGCATAAAGTTTATTAAAGCTCTTTCTAACCTAGCTCCAAGCCCTTTATATACAGTAAATCTAGCACCTGTTATTTTTGCTGCACGTCCAAAGTCTAAAATGTCGTGTTGTTCTCCTAAGTCCCAATGAGGTTTTGGTTCAAAGTCAAATTTTCTAGGTTCGCCCCATCTTCTTATTTCTTCATTTTCTGTATCATCTAACCCAGCAGGGACTTTTTCATTAGGTGTGTTAGGTATGCTGTATAAAAGAGTTTTTATTTCCTCATCTACCTCTCTTACGTTATTATCCAACCCTTTTATTTTTTCAGAAAGTTCTTTCATTTCTGTCATAAGCTCTGTTGTATCTTTACCCTCTTTTTTTAGTATAGGCACTTGTTTAGATGTAGTGTTTTGTTTATTTTTAAGCTCTTCTACTTGTTGTAAAAGTGTTCTTCTTTTTTCATCTAAAGTTAAAAAAGATTCTAAATCATATTTTTTACCTCTTTTTTCTAATGCTTTTTTTACACCTTCAAAGTCTTCTCTAATTCTTTTAATATCTAGCATAATATTATCTCCTTTATTATTATATTTGTATCTTTATACTTTTAATATAAATATTTGTATTTATTAAATTATATACAAATATTTAAAATAAATACAAAAAGACCCGTCCCTAAAAAAAGGGACGAGCCAAAAACCCGCGTTGCCACCCAAATTGCTATAAAAATAGCCACTTATTGAAGCTATAAAGGGCTAACCCTTATGGCTTAATCACCATAAGCTTTGAAAGTGGAACTCTATAATAAAATGTTAATTTACACCAACCATTAACTCTCTAAAAATTTATATATAGATTAGCTTTCATTCATATACAAAAGTATAAACGCCGATACTATTAATTTTTATACATTATATCAAATTTTTTTAAAGTATTCAAGTATTATTTATATAAAAATTATTATAAAAACAAATATATAATATATATTTATTTTATTATTATTTTTATAATATATGTATATAAAAATAATAAGTGTAAATAATTATTATATACCACTCATTTCCCCCTAATTTTTTGAGTGATATATATTTAATAGTAAAAAAAATAAAGGCTACTAATATAATATGTAATAGTCTTTATTTTTTTATAATTAAGGTATGATTTACATTTTTATTAAGGAGTTTCTACTAAATATCCTGTAATATTATTTCTGTCCATCCACATTTTTTTAGATGCCATTAAAAACTCAATTGTGTCATTGTTTTTTTGGAATAATTTTTTTAATAATTGTTTAGTTTGGAAAAGGTCGTTATATGTTAAATAAGGGTAATCTTCCATTTTATTTGTATTTTTAGTGTAATATAGTTCGTATCTTAAGTTATTATCTGGTAAAACCCATTGATTTCTAGTATCTTCTATACCAAGTAGCATTTTATTTGCTGTTTCTAAATACCTAGGTTCACCTGTTATACCGTATATTTCATATAAAAAGTTCATTTCTGCTAAATGGTGGTTTAAAGATACGTGAGTTTTTTCGTGAGCACCTTTATGGTATCCATAATCAGCAACTAATATGCCCCCATTTTGTGTAGTATAGCTATCAGTTTGAACAAACATTAAGAAAAATTCTGCATATTTAACAGCAGCAGCTAAAAACTCTTTATTATTGTAGTTTTGGTAGGCGTATAATAGGCTTGTAGCAAAATCTGTATTAAATCTTGTGTCATAAAACCCAGCACCTATTTTAAAATCTTTATATAGCCATTCAGACTGAGGACCTGTTTCCCAATATCCAAGGTTGTTTTGATTTTTCATACAAGTTTCTGTCATAACATATCCAAGATTTTTAGAAAGAGGATTCATTCCATATTTTGCAAAAGAAGCTCCAGTATAATTAGATGGGTGCTTGTACAAAATATTTTTTCCACCTGGCTTATAGTTAGAAGGTGTTTGGAAATAGTATCCATCATAGCTCCAACGTCTTGTATCGGAAAGGTCGTGAGAAAAAAGCTCATCAAAGCTTTTCATAGTAGACCAGTCTACCAAACGTTTTTCAGATTCCATATACCAATATTCGCCTATTAAATTTTTATCTTGTGGGAAAGACATTTGAAGGTCAAAATATCCATCTTTTTTTATTACATTTACCATTTGTTCTTTATCTTTAGCAACAGTTAAAGTATTATTACTAAAAATATTTTTATAAACAGCAGGTACACTTACTATATAGCTATTTGTATCTGTATCTATAAATAGAGTTGTATGTTGTAAATTTTTAAGATTAGATGTATTAACCCATTCTTTTTTTGTACGGTCTACATATCTAAAAGTTATAGTATTACCTTTTATAGGGATAGAAATATTGTATCTTTCTGGAGTAGTTTGTTTAAAGGAAAGTCTATTCATATAGTATGTATCATTGTTTTCAAAAACAGTTTTTGTAGTTTTTGTAGTAATATTAAAAAATTCGTTAGTTGTTTCTGTTGTAATAGGAGTAAACTTTGTTGGTGTATATATAGGAACATCTTTTATTATATTATATATTTTTAAATTTTCACCTGTTAAAGGATTACCGTTTTTATCTTTAGGAATATTATCTACTATTTCGTTAGTTATAGCATTGCTTTTATCTACATTAGGAGTAGTATTTGTAGTATTACTTACACTATTTGCATAAACATTATTTGTTATTACAGATAGAGCCATAGACAAGCCTAATATCTGCTTAATATTTTTTTTCAAAATTAACACCCCTCATTATTTTTTGTTAGTTTACAAGTTATTATACCATTAATTTTTATAAATTCAATTTATTTTAATATTTTTAATTTAATTGTAATATAAATACACATTTTATACAAATTAGTACAATACTAAAATTTTAAAAGATTACTATAATGATACAATTAAATATAATGGCTTTATAAAATATAACTAAAAATTTACTTAAATATTTATTAAAAATAATGATTTTTAATTAAATTATTAAAAACAATTGATTAAAAAACACTTTATATTTATAATAAATCTAGGTTTAAAACATTTTTTTTACAGATATTATTAATAACAACAGATTAGGAGTAGTAATTTTATGGAAAAATTTAATATAAAAAATGTATGTTTTTTAGTTTTACTAAATATAATAGGTACATTTATCTATGCAGTAGGGATAAATTGTTTTGCAGCACCACATAATATAGCACCAGGTGGAGCTAGTGGTATTGCCATATTAGTAAATTATTTATTTAAGTTTCCTATTGGTACATTTGTATTAATATTTAATATTCCACTTTTAATATGGATTCTTGTAAAAAAATATTTCCCTAAATCTTTTGTGTTTAAAACACTTGCTACAACAGCTTTACTTTCTTTTATAACAGACTATGTAGTAGTACATATACCAGTTTATAAGGGAGATGCTCTTTTAGCATCTATGTTTGGAGGGGCTCTTATGGGGATAGGTCTTGCATTGGTACATTTAGGTGCATCTAACACAGGGGGTATATCTTTATTAGGTGTTATTGTACAAAAAATTAAACCTAAATTTCCAGTAGGTGGGCTTATAGCAACGCTTAATATAGGAGTTGTTATGGCATCTGGCCTTATATACAGAAATATAGAAAGCCTTTTATATGCTGTTGTTACAGTTTATATATCAGGTATGTTTATGGATAAAATGCTTGAGCAAGCCTCTAAGAAAAACCTTATATTTATTATGTCAGAATGTACAGATATTGTAAGAAAAGCATTGGTAGATGCTCATAAATCTATTACAATATTAAAAGGTGAAGGTGGATATTCTAGCAAAATGCAAAGAGTTTTAATATGTGCAGCAACAAAAGATGATTGTGTACAAATAGAAAAGATGATAAAAGAGCTAGATGATAAAGCACTTATTATTATAACAGAAACTAAAAAAGTAGAAGGAAAAGGATTTAAACATATTATATAATTTTAGTATAGCCAAGCATACTATATACAAGGTGGGCTTGGCTATACTACTTTTATTATAAAATATCCAAAAAATTGATTTAAATATATACTTATGTTATAATAATAAAGGTGATTGTATTGATAGTAACAAAAATAGAAAAGCAAAAAAATAATAATAAAAGATACTCTGTATTTATAGATAATGAATTTGCATTTGGTATAGACGAAATAGATTTATTATACTATAAAATTAAAGAAAATGAGCCATTAGATAAAGACAAATATAATTATATATTAAATAAGCTACTTTTAAAAAGAGCAAAAGATAAAGCTTTAAAATATTTAGGGTATAAAATGCGTTCTAAAAAACAAGTTATAAAAAAGTTACAAGAATATGAGTTTCCATCTAATGTTATAAATAAAGTAATAAAAGTACTAGAAAAATATAATTACATAAATGATGAAGATTTTGCTAAAGCCTTTATAAAAGATAAAGTAAATCTAAAAGGTTACGGTACTTTTAAGATAAGCTATGATTTAAAAATGCTTGGAGTAGATGAAGAAATTTTTAAAAAATATTTATATGATGAATGTTTTATAAATGAAAGCCAAAAGGCTAAAGATTTACTATTAAAAAAGTTAAAAGGTAAAAACATAGAAGATTTAGACTATAAAGAAAAGCAAAAAGTATATGCTTATTTAGCTAGAAGAGGATTTTCTTATGATAGTATAAATAAAGCATTTAACTATTTATTGGAGGAATTTTAATATGGATAATAAAAGTAAAAGGTCATCTATTAGAAAAGACTTTTTAAAAAATTTTAAAGAAAAAGATTATTTTTCTTGCTATGAAAATGCTGAAAATATTATAAAATTATACAATAGAGAAGAAAAAGAAAGTTTTGAATATTGTACAGATTTATATAACCTTGCATACATACAGCAAAATTTAGGAAAGTATAGTATGGCTATAAAATATTATAAAAAAATATTAAAAATATTAGATAAAGAGCCATATGAAACTGACACAAAAGAAGGTATAGAAATAATAAAATTTATTGTAGATACAGAAAATAGCTTAGGTATTTGCTATTTTAAAAGTACATTAAAACAACGTTTTTCTATAAAATGTTTTGAAAGAGCACTGTTTATGGCTAAAAAATATTTAAAAGATAAAGAAGAAACTTTAGTTAATATATTACATAATATGGGTTCTTCCTATTATGATTTACAGCAATACGAAGATGCTATATACCATTTTTTAGAAGAGCTTTCATACAGAAAAAATAAAGATATAGATTTTGTAGACAATTTAAATTTTTTAGGTTATAGCTATCAGGAGCTAAAAAAATATGATGAAGCAATAGGGTATTTTAACCAAGCATTAGATATTATAAAAGGGCTATTTGGCATAAATTCTGATGAATATATGACTAATAAATATTATATATCTTCTATATACTCTAAAATGGGAAATTATGATTTGGCTATAAAAAGCTATGAAAAGGCTTGTACGCTTATAGAACAAAAGTTAGGAAATAAACACCCTTATCTTGCAGAGGCTTTGTCTAAGCTTGCAGAAAACTATTTAAAGATAGATAAACCACACGATGCGTTAAAAATACAGTTAAAGTCTTTAAATATTGTTAAAGAAACTGTTGGAGAAAAGCATATGTTTTATGCTAGTGCCTTAAAAAGAGTTGGAGATATATATTACATACTAGAAGATTTTCAAAAATGTTTAACTTATTATGAAACAGAAAATAAAATAAAAGAAAATGTTATAGGTATGTATAACGAAGAATATGTAACCTCACTACTAAACCTTATAAATATATTTGTAAAAACTAATAATACACAAAAAGAAGAACAAGCTAAAGATAAGCTATTAAAAATGGTAGATTTTGACTTACCAAAAAAATCTTATGAAAGAGCACTTCTTATTTTATGTAAAATATATATATGCAATAACTTGCCTAGTAATTTATATGATATATACGAGCATTATAAATATGTAAATGATATAGATAGTTTTGATGATATGGTAAAAAAATCTAAAGATATAGATGAAGATATAATAAATAAAGATAAAAAACTAAATGCTATTTTTAATAACTATGAAGAAGAAGCATACGAAGAAGATGATGATATTAAAGAAGATATTTTTGATGGCATAAAAAATCTTTTTGATGGACTAAAAAGTGAAATTGACAAAATAGAAAATAAAATAGAAAATAATAATGATAACAATGATGATATTAATGATACATCGGAAGATAATAATATCTAAAAATTGGGTTAATATTTTTTATTTTATTAACCATAATAAAAGTATAGGCAAAAACCTATGCTTTTATTTTTTGTATTATAGTAACAATAAAGGAGGAATAGTTATGAGAAAATATACAACGGCAGGATTAATAACAACAGGTATCGTAGGTGCAGTTGGGCTTGCTTATGCTATGACAGATAAAAGAATGAGAAATAAGATGGCAAATGACGGTAAAAAAATGTTAGATAAAGCAGGAGATATAGTTTCTAAAATGGATATATTTTAATAGTTAATATAAAAGATAACATAAATATATTTATTCTAATAATCAATTTTTTTAATACTTTGTATTCAAAAACAGATATTCCTATATATTTTTATTAGTAAAAATTAATACAAATACCTGTATATAATTTTTCTTTTAAAAATATAAATCATACTTTAATTGATACAAATAAAAATACCTATTGAAAAGATTTTCAATAGGTATTTTTTATTATAAAATTTAAAAAGTTTATAAGGGGCACAAAATACCAAGGTAATAAATGAATTTTGTGTTAAATATATAAAATTTAATATTTATAACCAAAGTTATTAAAATTATAATTGTTACAACAAAGGTTGTTAAACCAACAGCTATTATTGTATCTGTTATAGTATTTACCAAAACATCTGTTACAACTACAACCATAATCTATATTACAATTATAGTTACTGTAATAGTTGTAATTATTGTTGTAGCCATAAGGATTTTTGTAATTATAGCTGTTTAACCAGCCATATCCCAAAAAAACCACCTCCTTTTCTTTATCTTAATATATATTATTCAAAATAACAAAAAGTGTGACAGGCTGTTTAATTATTTTACAATATATATTTTTTATAAAAATTTTTATAAAAAAATGAACCCTATTAAAAATTATAACGAATATATATTGAAAGGATATAATAAGAAAAGGAGCTGGTATAAAATTTGGAGGCAAAAGAATTAGAAAAATGTATAGATATTTTTGGAGATGATATATATAGGTTTTGTTTAAAAATTTGTTTAAATAAAGATGATGCAGAAGATTTATATCAGCAAACATTTTTAAAGGCATTAGAAAGTAATTTTATTTTAGATTGGGATAATAATCCAAAAGCCTTATTTTTTTCTATATCATATAAAATATATAAAAGTAACACAAGGAAGTGGGCAAGGCGTAATAGCATAGCTTCTATAATAAATATTGATGAAAAAACTGAAAATATATTATTTTCATATGAAAATATAGAAAATGATTTATTAGAAAAAAGTTTAATAAATGAAATAACTAAAATTATTGATAGTTTGCCAGATAAAATAAAAATACCTCTTATACTATATTATCTTTTCAATTTTTCAACTAGTAATATATCAAAAGCAATAAAAAAGCCTATAGGAACAGTTAAAAGTAGGTTGTTTAAAGGGAGGAATACTATTAAAAAAAGATTGGAGGATATAGGATATGACTTTAAATATTATTTTTTACATTTTATTAGGTATTTTAGCTAGTATATTAATAAAAAATATATATTTATATATTATTTTAATATTTACATATTTTTATTATAACTTATTTATATTTATATTTGTTAGATTAAGGATAAATAAAACTAAAAAATTATTAGTTTAAGAAAGGAGTAATTTATATGGGTTATGAAAATCTAGTATTTATTTTTCTTATGTTAATGCCATTTTTTTTAATATTATCATATACATTTTCTATTATATGGATTTATAAAGACTGTAAGGAAAGAGGAGAAAATCCTTTAATTTGGATATTATTTTTATTTTTTTCATCACTATTTTTAGGAATTATTATTTATTTAATATTTAGAAAAGAAAATAAATGTGCTTGTAAAAGCTGTGATAAATTAATATCAAGTTCAGCTAAATATTGCGAATATTGTGGCGTATATATACAAAATAAAGAAGATGTTAAATTGGTTAATAAAAATAATCGTAAGTATATGATAGCTAGTATTATCTCATTTTCTATGATTTTTATATGTATAATATCTATAGGTATTATAGGAGGGTTAAGTAGGAGTACAAATGTAAAATCTAAAACAAAAGTGTGGAATATAGGTTTTGAAACATTTAGTACTCAAATAAAAATAGAAAATGACTGGGAACTATCTTTAAAAAATTCAACAAAAGGATTTATAAAAGAGGAAAGTATGAATATAACTAACCCACAAAATGAGGTTTTATATATAAATACTAGCTGTGATATAAAAGAAGAAGGTGGAAATCTTATGTTATGGCTTGTGCAAGGGGATACTGAAAAATCTATAGATGTTACAAATTTATCAGAAACGCTAGAATATCCTTTAAATGAATTTAAAAGTGGAAAGATTTTTGTTAGGCTACAAATAAATGGTGTTAAAAATGTTAAATCTAAAATAACAATAGAATAATAATTTAATAAATAAAAATAAAAGGCTAATAATTAGCCTTTTATTTTTATTTATTAAATTATTATATAGTAAAATATATTATAGTACTTTAGATAAAAACTCCTGTGTTCTAGGGTGTTGTGGATTGTTAAAAATATTTTCTGGAGTGTTTTCTTCACAAATATTTCCACCGTCCATAAATATAACCCTTGTTCCAACCTCTTTAGCAAATCCCATCTCGTGAGTAACAACAACCATTGTCATACCTTCTTTAGCAAGGTTTTTCATAACTTCTAAAACTTCGCCAACCATTTCTGGGTCTAGGGCAGATGTAGGTTCGTCAAAAAGCATAACATCTGGTTTCATAGCTAAGGCACGTACAATAGCTATCCTTTGTTTTTGTCCACCAGATAGGCTAGATGGATAGGCATTTGCCTTGTCTTCAAGTCCTACAAGTCCTAAAAGGTGCATAGCATCTTTTTCTGCTTTTTCTTTATCTATTTTTTTTACTTTAATAGGAGCTATTGTAATATTTTCTAGTATAGTTAAATGTGGGAATAGGTTAAAATGTTGGAATACCATACCCATTTTTTGTCTATGTATACTAATATCTACATTTTTAGCAGTTATATTTGTATTTTCAAATATTATATCACCAGAGGTAGCATTTTCGAGCTTATTAAGACATCTTAAAAATGTACTTTTACCAGAGCCAGAAGGCCCTATAACAACTACCACTTCCCCCTTATGTATAGTAGTAGTAACGCCTTTTAAAACGTGGTTATTACCAAAGCTTTTACTTAAGTTTTTAATTTCTATCATTTTTGTTTAATCTCCTTTCAAAGCCTCCAATAAGTCTTGATAAGCTAAATGTTAAGATAAAGTATATAATAGATGTTACAACAAGTGGTGGTATAGTTAAAAATGTAGAAGACTGTATAGTAGATGTTTTTGCCATAAGCTCTTGTATACCTATTACATAAAGTATAGAAGATTCTTTTATTAATACAACAAATTCGTTACCTATTGCAGGTAAAATATTTTTTATAGCTTGAGGCATTATAATGTATCTCATAATCATAGGAGATTTCATACCTAAAGATTGAGCTGCCTCTGCTTGACCTTTATCTACAGCTAGTATACCTGCTCTTATAATTTCTGCAACGTAAGCTGCAGAGTTTAATGCAAGAGCTAAAGCACCGGGTATTAGCTGAGCAATGTTTAAGCTATCGCTATTTCCTATGTAATAATCTGGTATATCAATAATAGAATCTAGCCCATAGTACCATATAAATACTTGAACAATAACAGGTGTTCCACGTACAATTTCTATATATGTAGAAGCAATAGCTTTAACAATTTTTAGCTTAGATAATTTCATTAATGCAAAAATTATACCAATAACAGTACCAAATAAAACTGTAAATAAAGATATAATAACAGTTGTTAAAGTACCAGAAATGTATAATGGAAAATACTCGCCTAAAAAAGAAAATCTCTCGGCAATACTAGAAAAAAATTCAGTCATTTTGTTTCCTCCCTAAAAATATATTCAAGCTATATAATAACAGTAAATTTATAAAAGTGCAATATGTATTAATAAATATATATTTATTTATTATTTAAATCCTCTACGATTTTTTCATTTTTTTCTATAATTGTATCCATAGAGCCATCGGACATAAGTCTTTCTAAAGTAGAGTTAGTTTGTTTTACTAATTGTGAGTTACCTTTTTTAAAGGCTATGCCTGTACCTTTTGTTTCTTGTGTTAAAGGAATATCTGTTATATATAAGTCTGGATTTTTGTTGACATAATTTTTAGCAACATCGCTAGCTAAAATAATGGCATCTACCTTGCCCATTTTTAAATCCATAACCATATTAGGTATTTTTGTAAGATATATTATTTTTGCATTAGATACTTGTGATTTAGCTATTTGTTCTTGTAACCCAGATTTTTGGACACCTAATTTTTTATCTGTAAGGCTTTCTATACTTGTGTATAAATCTTTATCTTTTGTTTTTATAACAAGTTTTTGACCATCGTTTACATCAGTAGATTTTCCATAAGTTATACTAAAATCTACTGCTTCTAATCTTTCTGGCGTAGGTACCATACCAGCTACAACCATATCAACGTGTTCTGCATTTAGAGCAGGTAAAAGCCCTTCAAAAGACATATCTTTAATTTTTAGCTCCACGCCCATATCCTTTGCAATTTCTTTAGCTATGTCTATATCATAACCTACTATTGTGTCTTTTCCGTCTATTACCATATGAAATTCTCTAGGAGCATAGTCGGCAGAGGTTCCAATAATAAGATGGCCTCTTTCTTTTATTTTAGATAAAGAATTATCTTCTTTTAGTTGCTCATTTGGATTAGTAGATTTGCTACAACCAAAAAGAGTAATAGCTAATAATAAATAGATAAAAATTTTTGGGGAAATTTGCATAAATATTCACTCCTTGTAAGTTTTTATTATAATTATACATTTAAAAAAACATTTGTCAATAGTTTTTGAATAAATATGCAAATAAAGTTATAGTTAATCATTAATTTTTTTTATTACATCTTCTAAAGTATATTTTGTAAATTCTTGTATAAATTTTTTTGTAGATGATTGAACAATGTCTTTTATAAGGCATTTTTCATTATTATAAGTGCAATATGTACTATTTTTTTTACATTCTACAACTTTTGAAAAATCTTCACAAAATATCAAAACATCTCCAAGATTTATATCTTTTGGTGGCTTTGCTAATTTTATACCACCAGACCTTCCCTTTAAAGATAATATGTATCCTTCTTTTGCTAAACTGTGAACTATTTTTTTTATATGATTTTGAGAGATATTTAATTTTTTTGAAAGCTCTTCTACATTAGATAAGTTATAATCATTTGCTAAATAAATAAGTATTCTAAAAGAATAATCTGTAAATTTTGATAAATTCATAAAATAAATCTCCTTAAAATATAAAATATTATAAATATTATAACATAAAAAGTATAAAAAAATAATGTTGACTTATTTTATTGGATATGATAACATAAAATGTGTAAATGAAATATACATTTTATATTAATATATATTTTATATATTTAAGGAGGATTTTTTATGTTAGATGCAAAAACTATAGAAATTATTAAAAGTACAGTTCCTGTTTTACAAGAAAAAGGTGTTGAAATAACAAAATATTTTTATAAAACTATGTTTGAAAATAACCCAGAGGTTAAACCTATGTTTGATATGGATAAACAAGCATCTGGTGCTCAGCCAGTAGCCCTTGCTAACGCTATATTAGCAGCTGCTAAAAATATTGATAATTTAGAAGCTATTATGCCAGCAGTAAAATCTATTGGTGAAAGACACGTAGAAGTTGGTGTATTAGCAGAGCATTATCCAATAGTTGGAAAAAACTTACTTATTGCTATAAAAGATATGTTAGGTGATGCAGCTACTGATGAAATTATGCAAGCTTGGGAAAAAACTTATGGTGTATTAGCAGAAGTTTTTATAAAAGTAGAAAAAGAAATGTATGATGCTAAAAATTAATAAGATAAAAATAAAACCTATCTAAATATTTAGATAGGTTTTGTTTTTATCTTACAACAATATAGCTTTTTATTTTATCATAAACATTGCTAGCATTGTTTAGTTTAAAAAATTCTTCTATTTCATCTAAAGAGCCAAAGTTATCTTGCTCTCTATATTTAATAATATTATCTATTATTTTATTATTAATACCATTATTTAAAGATAAAAGCTCTGTTTTAGAGGCAGTATTAATATTTGTATATAAACTAATTTTGTTGTTAATATCTGCCACATTTAAAGGTAACTGACCTGAGTGTCTTATAGGCCTATTTTGTATAATATGGTATGCTTGGTTTGTAGATATTTTTTGCTCATACATTTGCTCTTTTGTAGCAGTGTTAATATTTATGTATTCGTCTTTATTTTTATTAATATATACAGCATCTTTTACTCTATCGTATTCTGACGAGCTTAAAATAGATTTTAAATCTGATTTTTCATATAAATTTGTATTTTTAATTTTTTCTGCAGTTGTTCTTCCAAAAATAGCATTAAGCTCAATTATATTTTCTGTTTTTAAATCTGTAAAAACATTAAGGTTGTCTTGTAAATAATGTATATCTTTTTCTGTAATGTTGTTTGTACCAATTTTATAAAGTTCCATTAATGTTTTATATGTGTAGCCATTTTTTCTATATGCTATAATATCATCTGCAAAATAATAAGGTACATCTGCACTTGTAAGAGATGATTTGTCAGATAACGATATATTTGCTCTCCTATAAGACTTGCTTACATCTATATTGCTAGTATCCTCTACACATATAAATGATGATATTTTGTCATAGTCATAAGTTGATATAATGCTAGAAATGTCGCTTGTATTTCTAAATTTGTTTTTATCACGTTTATTTATTATCTTTTTAATATTTGAATCTGACATATTATTTAATGTTTTAAGTTCAAATTCGTTGGCAGTGTTAATGTTAGTGCATACTGTTAAAGCGTGTTTGTTTTTATCGTATATTTTTTTAGTAAAGCCTTTAACAAATTTTATTTCTTGAATATTTGAAAAAGGATTATTGTTCCTATATGATATTATCTCTTTAGAAAGGTCTTCCGATACATCTTTTAAAAGTTTTTGTAGTTGTTCTTTTGTAGCAGTATTAATGTTTATTTTATCGTTTGTATGGATAACATTTCCACCGCTAGAGCCTGTAATACTAGAATAATTATCACTTTCAAATTTCCACATACCAACAAAATCTTGTTTTGCTGTATTTTGTGCAGATAAAAGGCTATTATATGTACCACCTTTATTTTGTTTGTTATCTATAACAGCATATCCATTTAGTACCATCTCGTTATTTATATTAATACCGTTTAAATATACTATCATATAATTAAATTTACCACCTGTATAAGAGTTACCATCATTTATAAGGTTAACATTTTGCCCTAGTAAAGTGTTTGTAAGGTATTGGTAGCTAGCATCAAATCCCCTTGCATCAATACCTTTTAGCTTAACATAAGAAGTATCTTTATTTGGTAGTTCTACCTTTATAGTATCTCCATCTAAAACTTGTAATACCTTTGCATAAGTGTTGTTGTATGGTATTTTATCAATTTCTTTAGAATATATAGGTATGTTAAATGTTAAAATTATGCTAATAACTAATGTAAATAAAACTATGTTTTTAAAAACTTTCATAATATCACCTTTATAATAAAATTAATATGTATCAAAACTATATCAACCATATTATAACAAAAAAAATAAGTTTTTTCTATAAAATTTTAAAAAATACATTACATTTATATTAAATTATTTAAAAAAAATTGAATTATAAAAAATGATAGTATATAATTTATATAAAAATATTACGTATAGGTGAAAATTATGTTGAGATATAAAAAATATATAAATTATATACTAATAGCAATCTTAATTTTAGGTTCTTTTAGCATATACTATTTTAAACAGATTAATAAAAATAAAGAGTATGTTTTAAAGATAAATAATGAATACATATATAAAGAAGAATTTTTATTATATTTAAGTGAGCAGGAGCGTATATTTGAAGAAATAGGTGGCGTGGATATATGGTACACAGATTTTGATGGTGTGCCTGCTAAAGATATTGCAAAAAACAATGCTATAAACTCTATTATCTTTTTAAAAGCTATTGTAAATAAGGCACAAAGCTTAGATATACAGCTTACAAAAGAAGATGAAAATGTATTTAAAGAAAAAGCCTTGTCATTAAAAGAAAATATAAATATAGCCTACAATATAGAAATACCTTTATATATATGCGAAAAATTTGAAAAAGAAAAACTTATAGAAGCTAAAGTTTATGAATATATAACAGGTACTTTTGTTGTAGACGAAAAAGATTTTCAAAAATATTTTGAAAATTATATGAAAAAAAATAATTATGAAATAAATAAAATAAATTTAGATTATATATTTATAAAAAATAATAATGCATTTAATGCTAAAGAAAAAGCTAATAATATATCTAAAAGTATAAATACAGAGGTAGATTTTAATAAATTTAAAGAACAACCATTTATAGAGGTTTATAAAAACGTTTATTTAGAAAAAAATACATTTGAAAAAAACATACAGGATAAAGTGTATCAATTAAGTGAAAATAGCATAAGCAGTGTAATAGAAGGTAGAGATGGCTTTTATATATTTAAAATAAATAAATTATTAAAGCAAGATATAAAAGAAATAGAAAAGACTATTAGAGATGAATATATAAATATTAAAAAAACAGAAATATATAGCTTGCAAACTAAAAACTGGCTAAGTGATATAAAAGTACAAAGAAATAGTGAAATATTGTCGAATATATGATATAATTAGGTAATACTAGGAGGTGATGTTTTGGATAATAATGAAGAGTATGTAATAGAAGTAAAAAATTTGTCAAAAACTTATACTATGGGTAGCGAAAGCATAGTAGCACTAGATAATATTAGTATAGGATTTAAAAAAGGTAAAATATACTGCCTTTTAGGTACATCTGGTTCTGGTAAATCAACTTTATTAAATATGATAGCAGGGCTAGAAAGATGCTCTAAAGGTAGCATTATATTTAAAGGAAAGAATATTGAAAAAATGAGCGAAGAGGGTCTTGCTATATTTAGACAAAAATATCTTGGATTTGTATTTCAATCTTACAACCTATTACCAACCTTAACAGCACTAGAAAATGTAACTTTGCCTCTTGTTTTTATGGGAGTAAATAAGAAAGCTAGAGAAAAAAGAGCCAAAGAAATGTTAAAGGCAGTGGGGCTTGAAAAACGTTTAAAGCATAAGCCAGCAGAGATGAGTGGTGGGCAACAGCAAAGAGTTAGTATAGCTAGAGCTTTTGTAAACAACCCACAAATAATTTTTGCAGATGAGCCAACAGGTAATCTAGATACCAAAACTACATATGAAATGATGAACCTTATTACAAGCAAAGCAAGGGAGTATAACCAAACGCTTATAATAGTTACACACGATTTAGAAATAGCAGAATATGCTGATGAGATAGTATATTTAAAAGATGGACATATTGTAAAAACAGAAATAAATGAAAACCCTAAAAAAGAGGTTATTTATAGCTCAAATGAAGAATAGATAAGGAGATATACGAAATGAGATTTTTAAAAATATTTTTAATAGCAATTATTTTTATAAATAGCACAGTTTCTTTAGCTTTTGCCGAAAATGAAGTAACAGAATTGCAAAAACCAAGCAAACCTGTGCTAAAAATGGGTGGTAATAATACATACAGTATAGATGCTGGTAAAAATACAACTATTACTATACCTATAATAAATACATCAGCAGATATAGCTTTAGATGTTTTTATAAAAGCAAAAGAAGCTGGAGAAAATTCTCCTCTTAATGTAAAATTTTTAAATAATTCTAATGCTGTAAGCTCAATATTAAGAGGAGGTAGCCATAACTTATCTTTATCTGTAGATGTAGATAAAAATGCTACAACAGGGAAATACCCAATAACATTAGAGTATTCTTTTACAAGTATAGATAATGGTACATTTACAGGAAGTGATACATTTTATGTAAAAGTGGATAATGGTAGCACTGTACCTACGGTTGCTCTTAACAATTTAAAAGTGTCTAAAGATAGTGTAACTTTAGGAGATACATTTGATGTTACTGCTAGTGTACAAAATGTTTCTGGTATAGATGCAAATAATGTAAATGTAGAAATTATAGGATTAGAAGAAAATAATATGACTATTGTAGGTGGAAAAAGTAACTATTTTTTTTCTAAAATGGGGGCAAATTCATCACAAGATATATCTTTTAAACTATCTACAACAAGCCTTACAAAAGAGGGTGGTAACAAAATAACATTAAAGGTTACATATAACGACTTTTCTGGTAAAGAATATAGTAAAGATTATTTTGCATATGTAACATTATTTAAAGCAGGAAGTACAAACGGTAATTTAGATTTAAAAATATCTAGCCTTGTAGCACCAACAGGTACTTTTAATGTAGGTCAAAGTGGAACTTTTAAGCTAAAAGTAAAAAATAAATCTAATGTAGAAGCAAAAAATATAAAAGTAACATCTAAGCTACCAGAAAATATTGTACCTACATCAGCCAACATTGTTTTAATAGATAAAATTGAGCCTAACCAAGAAAAAGAGGTGTCATTTAGTGTATCACCAACAGCTAGTGCTATTACACAAACTTATTCTATCGGTTTTTCTGTAGAATATAACACAGGTAGTAAAAATACAGGCTCAGAAGGCACATCACCAACAGATAATATAGTTATAGAGCAATATGCAGGGTTTAATGTAAATAATCCAACACCTCAAAAAGAAGGTGAAGGAGCTAAAACATCTGTTCCTAAAATTATTGTTAGTAGGTATGAATCTAAACCCAATATAGTGGAGGCTGGTAAAAGCTTTCAGTTGTCTATGAACTTTAAAAACACGCACGAATCTAAAGTGGTAAAAAATATTAAAATATATTTAACCATAGAGGATAAAACAGAAGAAAAAGGAAATGTTTTTGCACCAGATAATTCTAGCACAACATATTTTATAGATTCTATTGCTCCAAAACAAGAAGTATCACATACGTTTAATCTTTTTGCAGTGCCAGATGCTAAGCCACGTTCTTATACAGTAAATGTAAATTTAGAATATGAAGATGAGCAAGCTAACGAATATAAATCGGTAGAGCTTGTAGGTGTTAATGTAAAACAACAAGCTAACCTTGAGCTTAGCGAAATATCAAAACAAGATATAGGTATGGTAGGTAACCCTATGAACTTAAGCTTCCAACTTTACAATACAGGTAAAGTAACTTTATCTAACCTTATGATAAAGCTAGAAGGTGAAGGGTTTGACACAGCATCATCTACAAACTTTATAGGAAACTTTGAACCTGGATCAACAGAATATTATGATGGCGTATTTACACCTATATCTGAAGGAGAAAAAACTTTAAAGCTCATCATTACATATAGCGACACAGATGGCAAGCAAATGGAAAGAATAGAAGAATTTAAAGTAAATATAGAAGAAATGGTTATCCCAGAAGAACCTGAAAATATGGACGCTTTTACAGAGCCAGAAAGTAAATCTCCTATTAAAATTATTGTTATATTAGGTGTAGTTATTGTTTTAGTTGGAGTTGGTATTTTTGTAGGTGTTAAAAAAGCCAAAGCCAAAAAGGAGTTGGATTTTAATGACTAATTTTGATATATTAAAAATGACATTAAAAAACCTAACGAAAAGAAAGCTTAGGACAGCACTTACTATACTAAGCGTTGTTATAGGTGCAAGCTCTATTATAATAATGGTATCTTTAGGTGTTGCATTAGATGAAAGCTTTGACAAACAAATAAAACAAATGGGAAATATAACTAATATAGAGGTTAATGCAAGTTATAACGGTAAAACGGACATAACATCAGATAATATAAATCAATTTAAAAAAATAGAAGGTGTTCAAGTAGTAACACCTATGGTAAGAAGTGATTTAAGGATATTAATAAATGGAGATAAGTATGTAGGCACTTTTAGCGTTATAGGTATAGACCCTGATGCTTCAGATTTGTTAGGGTATACAGCAATAGAAGGTAGGGGGTTAAATGCAGAAGATAGCGGAACATACAATTTGATAGCAAACCCTCTTATAGCATATGGTTTTGACAAAAAGGGGAAAGGACAACCTTATTCAAAATTTATATATAGTGAAGAAGAAGTTACACCAGATATGCAAAAAATAGATATTTTAAACCAAAAGGTAACTATTACAACAGATAGGCTATATGGTGTTAGTAGAAAATATATTGGCAATGGCTCTGATACAAATAAAAATTTAAAACATAAAACATATAAAGCAAATATTGTAGGTATTGCTAATAAGCCACAACTATATGATGATAATTACATTATAGTACCACTTGATACTTTAGAAAAAATAAAAAAAGATATAGAAAAAGTAAATTCTAACAATAGTGGTTCACCTAGTAATACACAAACAGGTTATCAATCAGTTATTGTAAAATGTGAAAGTATAGACAAAGTACAAGAAGTAATGGATAAATTAAAAGATATAGGAGAGTTTAACGTATACTCTCCCATAGAATTTATTACTGCTTCCCAAAAAACTTATAGCAGTATACAAATATTATTAGGTGCTATAGGTGGTATATCTCTATTTATTGCAGCTATTGGTATAACTAACACTATGGTTATGGCAATATATGAAAGAACGAGAGAAATAGGTATAATGAAAGTAATAGGAGCAAGAGTTTTGGATATAAAAAAATTATTCCTATTAGAATCTATACTTATAGGCTTTTTAGGTGGAGCAGTAGGTGTTATATTTAGCTATTTAATATCCTTTGGGTTAAACAAGGGTGCACCTTTTATAATGGAACTTATGGGTATTGGTGGTGGAATAGGTATAGCGCCTATTGGAGAAGAAACACTAAAAATATCTTCTATACCCCTTTGGCTTAGTGTAACATCATTAATATTTGCAAGTTTTATAGGTCTTATGGCAGGGTATTTCCCAGCTAGACGAGCTGTAAAAATAGAAGCATTAAAAGCTATAAAATCTGAATAAACATTAGTTTTAAATAATTAATATTTTAATGTATAAAATATGTCCTTTTATTTAAAAATATATAATATAAATATTTTTAAGGAGGATATATATGGATAAAAAAGAAAGTTTTATTATTAAAGATGAAGAAGAAATGGGCAAATGTATTGATATATTAAAAGGTGAAGAAGAACTAATAAAAAATGGGCTATTAAGTAAATCAAAAGATGAATTATTAAATATGCTTAAATCTCACCCTAAATATAAAGAATGTTTGTCTAAACAAGAAATTATAGAAATATTAACAGACAATTTAAATAACTAATAATCAAATTTTTTTTAATTGAAATAAAAAAGTGTATAGGTTAAATTTTTTAAGCCTATACACTTTATACTGTATATAAAATATTATTAGGTAAATTTTTTTTCATTTTTATCTCCTATGTTTATAGGAGATAAAAATTTTAATCACAATACGTGGCTTTGCCTCGAATTGTGTAAAAAGCTAGAGTTTAAGGGGCTTTAGCCCTTGTACGCAGAAATCAGCTTTTTTACCCTAGAGTATCTCAAAAAAATAAACTTGTTATTTTTTTGATTAGGTTGTGGACTTTTTCTACAACCTTAAGTGTATAGGTTAAATTTTTAAGCCTATACACTTTTCTTTTATTAATTGTAAAAAATCTTCTAATGTAGCATCTATAAACGAATTTTGCTCTATTATAATTGGTATTTTACCAGCCATTAATACATAACAAGTTTTAAGTTTGTATACTTTTGTTATTTGCTTATATTCAAAGGTAGTAGAAAAAGAACCCTCGTTAAAATATATTTTATCATCAAATGTGGTTATAGTTTTATATGTTTTATTATTATGTAATATTTTACCTTGTTTTTTTATTTGTTTATAAAGTAAAAAAGGTGTAATATAAGTGGTTAATAATAATACTATAAAAATTGCAAGGTATAAGCCTAATTGAAACGTATGGTTTTGTCTTATAGATAGTACAGATAATATAAAACTTGCAAAACTAAAAAAAGTGCCGTAAATAAGTATATTTTTACAGGCAATCTTAACTATATATTCTTTTAAAATGTTATCATTAATTAAAAATTCGTTTTTTAGAATAATAATCACTCCTAAATATATAAAATCCCGTGCATCTATCTTCGACAGACTTCCCCTAGCGTTACCTGTATAGTTAGCTCAAACCCAGCACCCTTACGGCACATAGAAAATCTTGCTTAGTGCTGCTTCCGTCAAGACCTGACACGGTTCGCAAGCATCTATTGCGTAAGACTAAGTCGTCAACACCACTTTTACAGGGCAGACCTAAAAAAAGAAAGCCTTAGATAAGACATCGTCCCTACTATAGCGGATTGTAGGTTACAAGGCACCGCTACCTCCCCAACTAGCACGAGAAACTTTAAAACATAATAATATGTTTATATTATATAGGTTGTTAGTTAATTTGTCAATGTTAAAATATTTTTAAAATAGTACAATTTTAAACAATTAATTCTCTAAAGTCGGTAATATATTCATCGCTTTCTTTTATAAGCTCTTCTATATTTTCTACGCTATTTTTATCGTATACTGCATATACTCTCATACCAGCTTTTTTAGCCCCTTTAACAGCTTCTATAATATCTTCAAAAACAATAATGTCTTTACTATCTAGTTTTAAATTTTTTGCACAAAGCTCATATATATCAGGGTAGTTTTTTCCTCTATCTACATATGTAGAATCTACTATAGTATCAAAAAAGTCATATATATTATTAGCTTTTAGGCAAACTTCATAAAGATTTTTTTCACAAGCTGTTGCAACACCCATTTTTATATTATGTTTTTTTAAAAATAACAGATATTCATAAACACCTTTTTTTAGAGTAACATTATTTTTGTATTCATCATAGGCTATATCTTTCCATTGTTCTATAATTTCTTGTATGCTATTGTCTATGCCACATATTTTTTTTGTATATTCTGCTGCCTCTAAAAGAGTCATACTTTTAATATTATATTCATAGTCAAAGGGTAAAGTTAAATTTTGTTTTTCAAAAAATACTTTATCTACTTTTTTCCATACGTGTAAAGAATCTAATATAGTACCATCTAAATCGAATATAACACCTTTATAATCTATCATTAATATTATCCTACTTTCTTAATTTTTTAAAAAATTTTTTCATTAACATACTACAATCTTCAGATAATATACCATCTATTATTTCAACTGTATGGTTAAAATTTTTATTATCTAAAAGGTTTAATATAGAGCCACAGCAACCAGCTTTATTATTTTTTGTAGCAAATACAACTCTATCTATCCTAGACTGTAAAATGGCACCAGCACACATAGGACAAGGCTCTACGGTTACAAATAATGTACAACCTTCTAACCTCCAATCTCCTATTATGTTGCAAGCTTTATCTATTGCTATTATTTCTGCGTGCTTTAAAGAATTTTTTTCGATATTTCTTTTATTATATCCTCTGGATATTATGCTATTATTATAAACAATAACACACCCTATAGGAACTTCATTTATATTATATGCTTTAATAGCTTCTTTGTAAGCTTCTTTCATAAAAAAATTATAGTCCACTTTTACACCTTCTTTTATGTAAATATAAAAAGCAAGGTATTTCCTTGCTTATAATATGTGTTTTATATATAAATCTTTTTCTTGAGATAAATCTATAAAGTCTTCACAGCATTTTACAATAGGTTTAGATAAATTTGCTTGATTTATAAACACTACCTCAGCTTTTCTACCGTCTGATAGCATAACTTGGCTACCTACATAAGTATATACAATGTTTTGTAAAAATGCCAAAAGAAGAGGTGTGTCTAACAGTTCATAGCTATTTTGTTCAAAATTTCTTATAACTTCAAAAGGACATATTTTTGGTCTATATACCCTATCTGCTGTCATAGCTTCGTATATATCACATATAGCAATTATTTTAGCAGTTGAAGATATTTTGTTATTTGTTAAGCCTAAAGGATAGCCAGAGCCATCTATTTTTTCGTGATGCATTAATACGCCTAATTTAATTTCTTCTGGTATATTTAAGTTTTTAACTATATTATACCCTAAGTATGCGTGTTTTTTGATATGGTCATATTCTACTTCTGTAAGTTTTTCTGGTTTTTTTATAATGTTTTCATCAACTTGAGTTTTGCCTATATCGTGTAATATACCAGCAACTGTAAGTATTTTTAAATCATCTCCAGAATAACCTAGCCATAAGCCAAAAAGGTTACATATAAGGCTAACATTTAAACAGTGAGCATATGTGTGTATATCCTGGGATTTTAGATGACCTAAATAAGAAAAAACATCATTTTTACAGTTTACACTATCTACTATATCTATAACCATAGAATAAAGGTTATCTATTTCAACCCCAACACCCTTTCCTATAGCTATAAATTGATTTTCTAGTTTTTCTATTTTATCTTCATAGACTTTTTTAAACTGTTTAAATTCTTTTCTATCTTCAATTTTTTCACATTCTTTATTTTCTAATAAAACATCTTCGTCAAAAGAATCATTAATATTATCATCTTTTTCAAATATAGTTATATATTTTATACCCATATCTTTTAATTTATTGTAATTAATATCACTAATCATAGTATTTTTAGCTAGTATTATATTACCAGAATTTGATACAACATTTTTAGCTAAAATCATATTAGGCTTTGCATCTGAAATATTTATTTTTTTAGTATTTAAGTTATACATAAGCAACCGCCTTTCTTAAAATTTAAAGTATATATTTTAAATTTTAAATTTAAAAATTTAAAAATTTATTCGTTTATTATAGTATAACATTAAAGTATAGTATTAAGCAATAGTATATATATAAATTATAGCATAAAAATTTTTAATTTTATATAGAAATTGTATAAAATATATTGTATTATATATAATATACAATTTTTAGGAGGTGTTTTTATAAAATCTCAAAACTTTATAAAAAATAACAAAAAATACTTTAAGCTTGGATTATGCTTAATCTTAGTAGCTATAATAACTATAATTTTTTATCGTTCTTCTTCAAAGTTAGACATTTCTGTTACAATAAAAGAGGCTAAAGATATTTTAGCGCCTTTTATATACGGTATAGGTATAGCATATATATTAAACTCTAGTTTAAAATTTTTAGAAAATAAGATATTATCTAAAATAAGATATTTAGATAATAGGAAAAAACTAAAAAGAGGAATTTCTATAACTACAGCTTATGTTATATTATTTAGCTTTTTAATATGGCTTATAAGTTATCTTATACCAGAAATACGAAAAAGCATAATAGATGTATCCGATTATTTTAAAACATTTGATACAAATGCATTTGATAAAATGTTAAAAGAAAATATCCCAATAGATGACACTGTAATATCAGAAGTATTTGTATACATTCAAAATTTTTTAATGGGATTTATAGAGCAATTTCCATATTATATAAAGAGGATATTATCAAGTACACTTAATATAGCATCTATTTTATTAAATGTAGTATTAGGCATAGTTATATCAATTTATATATTATTTGACAAAGAAGCTATAGGAGAAAGAAGCAGAAAAATAGTTTGTGCTATATTACCTAAAAGAGCATCAGAAAATTTAATACAATTTTGCAAAGAATCTAACAATACATTTGAAAAATTTTTTGTAGGAAAAATAATAGACTCTACAATAATAGGTATTATATTTTTTGTAGGTGCAACTATACTAAAAGCACCATTTGCAATGCTTTTAAGTATAATAATAGGTGTTACTAATATGATACCATTTTTTGGTCCATTTATTGGAGCAGTTCCTGTTATATTTATTACATTAATATTTGATATAGCAAATCCTTTAAAAGCTTTATGGATATTAATATTTATACTTTTATTACAACAATTTGACGGTAATATTTTAGGTCCTAAAATTTTAGGAGATTCTATTGGTATAAAGCCTATAGGTATTATATTTTCAATAATTGTAGGGGGGGCAATATTTGGACCACCAGGAATGTTTTTTGGTGTACCAATATTTGCCGTTATATTTTCCACATTTAATCGTTTTGTAGATAGAAGATATGATAAAAAATATGGTGGTGAAAAATAATGAATTATCCTAAAAATGCAAATGTATTTATGTTTATATTAATGATATTTTTTATATTTATGGGAAATGGAATATCCTTTTTAATTTCTAGGTTATACCCAGATTTACTATCGCAAGAAAATATATGGATATCTCAAAGTATTTTTTCTACTGTTTGTCTTGTAGGCCCTATTATCTTATATGTTATTGTAAAGAGGATAAAAATTAAAGATGTTATACCATTAAAGCCGTTGTCAATAAAAAATTTTTTTATATTAATATTTATAGCTTTTGCAATACAACCAATGTTACAATTAATAGGGTTTATTACTAATATTTTTCATAAAGATGAAATATCAGATGTTATATACTCATTTTCTAGTTTAGGGCTTCCTAAGGCCTTGTTTTCTGTAGCAATAGTTCCTGCTATAACAGAAGAATTAGCTTTTAGAGGTGTTATATTAACAGGCTATAAAAAAACAGGAGTATTAGTTGCCGTATTAATGTCTAGCATTTATTTTGGAATGATACATTTTACTATTACACAACTTTTTTACACAGTGGTAGCAGGTATAATATTTGCTATTGCTGTAAAAGTAACAAAGTCTATATATGCAGGGATATTAATGCACTTTGTACTTAATGGGACACAAATAACAATGGCTTATTTTTTGATAAAATATCAAAGTATACAAAGCAAACTAACTGGTAGTGAATATAATATTTTGGAGCAAGCACAAAATCAATTATCAAATCCCATAGGCATTTTTATACAACTATTGGCTGTTTTTATACAGTTTATGTCTTCTATACCTTTTCTTATATTAGCAGTATTTTTATTTGTAAGGGTTAATAGAAAAGAAATAGATACGTTGATACAAGAAAATAAACAATTAAAAAATAACCAAGATAAAACAAATATTTTTACTACATTTTTTTATGTAAATATATTAGTATATTTATCCTTTATGGTACTATCTACAATTTTAAAAAAAATATATATGTAGATAACTATTTAAGTAAAAAATAAAACAGATATGGAATTTAATCCTATCTGTTTTATTTTTTAGATATAAATGCTTTACTGTAATTTTATTACAGAATATGTTTATCTATAAGGTTTACAAGATTAGCAATTTCTGGCTTAGTTATTTGAGCAGTAGCACCTAATCTTTCTCCTTTTAATCTCATTTCATCGTTTATAAGGGAAGAGAAAATAATAACTGGTATATGTTTAAGCTCATCATCATCTCTAATAAATTTTAAAAGTCTATGCCCGTCCATTTTAGGCATTTCAATATCTGTAACAATACAAGCTACCTTATCTTCAATAGGGCCTGGTTGGTTTTTATATTCTTGTAAAGTTTCCCAAGCATCTTTACCATCTGAGCACATAGTTGTATTTGTATATTGAGATTTATGAAGACATTCTATTAAAAGTTTTTCTAATAGAGGAGAGTCTTCTGCTAAAAGTATAGGCTTAGTAGAGTTTTTACGTTCTCCAAGCTTATCAAGGTCTGATACTTGTATACTTTTATCTGGACTAATATCTGCAAGTATTTTTTCAAAGTCTAATATAGTTATAAGTCTATCTTTTACTCTGGCTATACCTGTTGCAAGGCCTTCTTCCCCACTATATATAGTAGTATCTGGTTTTTCTATGTTTTCCCAAGATATACGGTGTATTTCTTCTACTGTATGCACGTGAAAAGCAGTATATACATTATTAAATATAGTTATAATAAATATATCTCTAGTCGGGTCTTCTGTTGATGGTAACCCCATATATTTTGGCAAATCTATTACAGTCATTATTTCATCTCTAGGCTTAAAAACACCTTCTACATAAGGGCTAGAATTAGGCATTACTGTAGCAGCAGTATATTTCATAATTTCTAGTATTTTAGCAACATTTATACCAAAATGACTACCTGCTATAGTAAATTCCATAAGCTCAAGCTCGTTAGTACCACTTTCTAAAAGAATTTTTGGCTTTAATATGTTATTCAAATCAAAATCCTCCTCTTAAATATATTTTAATAATATAACATTAATTAAGCTTAATATATATTATAGTTTAATTAAATTAATAATGGATAAAATAAATATATACTAATTAATATTATAACATTTTAATAGAATAAATCAAATAAAAAAATGAAAAAAATTAAAAAAGTTTTTTAATATAGTTGAATAATGTAAAAAATTATGATAAAGTTTGTATATAATACACTTAGGAGGGGACATTTTAATGTGTGGATTTACTGGATTTACTGGAAATTTATCAAATAGAGAAGAAATAATAGAAAAAATGATGGATAGAATAATACATAGAGGACCAGATAGTAGTGGTATACATAGTGATGAAAATGTTACACTAGGCTTTAGAAGACTTAGCATTATAGGATTAGAAAATGGCTCTCAACCTATGTATAATGAAGACAAAAGTGTAGTTATAGTGTTTAATGGTGAAATATATAACTACGAAAAAATAAAAGAAGAGCTTATACAAAAAGGACATATATTTAAAAGCGAAGCAGACACAGAGGTTTTAGTGCATTTATACGAAGAAAAGGGTATGGATATGTTAAAACATATAAGAGGTATGTTTGCTTTTGTTATATATGATATGAACAAAAAAGAGCTTTTTGCTGTTAGAGATTTTTTTGGTATAAAGCCTTTTTATTATAGCAATGTAAATGGAAACCTTATTTTTGGGTCTGAGATAAAAAGCTTTTTAGAATATCCACACTTTAAAAAGGAGGTAAACCCTGTTGCTTTAGAAAACTATCTTTCTTTTCAATATTCTGTATTAGAAGAAACTTTCTTTAAAGGTGTGTATAAACTTATGCCAGGACATTATTTAAAATATAAAGATGGCAAGGTAGATATAACAAGATATTTCGAGCCCGAATTTAATCCACAACAAATTAAATTGCAAGAGGCTATTAAAGCCGTTGATAATACTTTACAAGATTCTATAAAAATGCACAAGGTAAGCGATGTAGAGGTTGGCTCATTTTTATCTAGTGGTGTAGATTCTAGCTATGTAGCTGCAACATTTAAAGGGGACAAAACTTTTACGGTAGGGTTTGATTATGATAATTACAATGAAATAGACTATGCTAAAGATTTATCAGAAAAAATTGGTATAGAAAACTTTAATAAAACTATAACAACACAAGAATACTGGGATACTATACCAAAAGTGCAATACCATATGGACGAGCCTTTAGCAGACCCATCTGCCATAGCTTTGTATTTTGTATCAAATTTAGCTAGTAAGCACGTTAAGGTTGCTTTATCTGGAGAAGGTGCAGACGAGTTTTTTGGAGGATATAATATTTATAAAGAGCCTTTTGATATTTCCTTTATAACTGTTTTGCCAAAGCCTATAAGAAAAGCACTTGCAAAAATTGTTAAATTAATACCGTTTTCATTTAAAGGTAAAAATTTATTTATAAGAGCATCTAAAGATGTAGAAGAAAGATTTATAGGTAATGCTAATATGTTTTCTAAAGAAGAAAGAGAAAGTATACTAAAATCTCCTACTGGAAAATATGATACAACAGATATTACAAAACCTTTATATGAAAAGGTTAAACATTTAGATGATGTTACAAAAATGCAGTATATAGACTTAAACCTTTGGCTTGTAGGAGATATACTTTTAAAGGCAGATAAAATGAGTATGGCAAACTCTCTTGAGGTTAGAGTACCATTTTTAGATAAAGAAGTGTTTAAAGTTGCTAGTAAAATTCCTTCTGATTATCGTGTTAATAAGCAAGCTACAAAATATATCTTTAGAATGGCATCTAAGGAATATTTACCAGAGATGGTTTCTACTAAGAAGAAACTTGGATTTCCTGTGCCTATTAGAGTATGGCTTAAAGAAGATAAGTTTTATAACAAGGTAAAAGACGCGTTTTCATCTAATGTAGCAAAAAAATATTTTAATACAGATAAAATAATAGCTTATCTTGATAATCACAAGCAAGGTAAAGGAGATTTTAGCCGTAAAATATGGACAATATATATGTTTTTAGTTTGGCATAACGAGTTTTTTGAGGAGGCATAAAAATGGATTGTATTTTTTGTAAAATTTTAAATGGTGATATACCATCTAAAAAAGTTTTTGAAAATGATAACTTTATAGCTATATTAGATGCTTTTCCTGCTAATGAGGGGCATACCCTTGTTATACCTAAAAAGCACTTTACAAATATTTTTGAAATAGATGAAGAAACATTAAAAGAAGGATATTCTATTGCAAGAAATGTAGCTAATAGCATAAGGAAATCTTTAAATATAGAAAATATAAATATATTACAAAACAATGGTGCTTTAGCTGGACAGACAGTTAATCATTTTCATATACATATTATACCTAGACTAGAAAATGATACTGTTACTATGAAATCTATACCTGTTACCATTGATTCAAAAAAAATGGAGCAAATAGCATTAAGTATAAAAGATAATATGTAAAAATAAATTTATGGTTATACCTATATTTTTAATTGACAAATTATTAAAATATAGGTATAATTATCATTATATGAGCCGTTGTGGCGGAATTGGCAGACGCACCAGACTCAAAATCTGGCGAGTTTTCTCGTGTGGGTTCAAATCCCACCAGCGGCATTTACTTATTTTAAAGTTTAGTATTTTAAAAGTATAAAATAAAAATCCACTCATTTAATGGGTGGATTTTTATTTATTTTTTATAACCATCTATAAGATTGTTTATCTATAAAGCCTCTATTTTTTAATAATGTTTTTAAACAATCTGACCATTGTTTAGTTTCTTCTATATTTTCTGCAAGTACAGAGCCGTGTGCACCTTTGTTAAATATATGAAGACTATATGGAACATTTTTGTTTTTTAAAGCTACGCCAAGCTCTAATGTATTTATAACATTAACTGACGCATCTTCTACTGTATGCCATAGGAACATCTCTGGCATATCTTCTCTAACATTTTTCTCTAAAGACAACATTTTTCTAAGCTCTTTGTCTTCTCCAACAAGGTTTTGTGCTGAGCCTTCGTGTGTATAGCTTTCACATAAAGATACAACAGGATAGCATAAAACTGCTAAATCTGGTTTTGCACATATTTTGTCTATTTCGTCATTGCTTTCTTGCTCAAACTTATCAAAAAATTCTGCAACACAGCCTGCTAAATGTCCACCAGCAGAAAATCCTATTACTCCAACTTTATTAGGGTCTATATTAAATTTTTCTGCATTATATTTTACATATCTTATTGCACGTTTAGCATCTATAATAGGTGCTGGGTGCTTATATGGTGCAACTCTATAATCTAAAACAAAGGCATTTATACCAAAAAAGTTAAACCACCTTGCCATTTTTTCTCCTTCATCGGAGCAAAAGCCATATCCACCGCCTGGGAGTATAATCATTGCACCTCTTTTTTTAATATCATCATCATCTTCTTCAACTAAATAAGGTATTATTGTACCTGCAAATTTATTTTCTTCATTTTTTATATTTTCATCAAAAAGAGGAATATCTTTATTCCAAATGTTTATTCTTTCCATATATTTTCTCCTTTAAATTTAATAGCTTGCTTATTTTTAATTTTTAAAAACTATAAGCATATTTTATTTATATTGTTTTTATAACTTTTGCAGGATTACCTGCCAACACTACATTATCTCCAAAACTTTTTGTAACTACTGACCCTGCTCCTACTACAACATTATCTCCAAGGGATACACCAGGTAATATAACAGAATTACCCCCTAACCAACAGTTATCTCCAATAACAATTTTTTTAGCATATTCTGTACCACTATTTCTTTCTACTGGGTCTATTGGGTGAGTAGCTGTATATATAGCAACATTAGGTGCTATCATACAATTTTTACCTATTATCACTTCTGCTACATCTAGTATAACACAATTAAAGTTAGCATAAAAATCTTCCCCAACGTGTATATTTTTGCCATAATCACATCTAAAAGAAGGCTCTATATATATGTTATCTCCTGTGCTACCAAAAAGATTTTTTAAAATTTCTTTTCTTTTGTTGCTATCTTCTGGGTTACATTCATTAAATTCTTTACACATTTTTCTTGCATAAGTTCTCATTTCACAAAGCTCTTTATCTGATGGGTCATAAGGCAGTTCTGCTATCATTTTTTCTCTTTCAGTCATAAGTTTTCTCCTAAATAGTTAATATTTTATATCCTGTTTCTGTAACAAGAATAGTATGCTCCCATTGAGCAGATAATTTATTATCTTTTGTATAAACTGTCCATTTATCAGAACCTACATAGCAGTCAAATGTACCCTCATTAATCATAGGCTCTATTGTAAATACCATATTAGGTACCATAATCATAGTTTTAGCATCTGTTCTATAATGATTAATGTTAGGCTCTTGATGAAAATTTAACCCTATACCGTGTCCTGTTAACGCTCTAACTACTCCATAACCGTGTTTATCTGCTATATCGTTTATAACATTTCCTATATCGGATATTGGCCTATAAGGTTTAACTGCCTCTATACCTGCCATTAAGCACTCTTTTGTAACTTCTACAAGCTTTTTAGCATTTTCAGAAACATTACCTATCATATACATACGGCTCATATCGGAATAATACCCATCTAAAATAGAAGTTATATCTAAATTTATTATATCTCCGTCTTTTAATATATCATTTTTAGACGGGATACCGTGGCATATAACATTATTTATAGATGTACAACAACTTTTAGGAAATCCATTATAATTAAGAGGGGCAGGTTTTGCTCCTGCATCTATTGTTAGCTTATGTACAAGGTCGTTAATTTCTAGTGTAGATACACCTTCTTTTATAATTTTTTCTGCCTCATCTATAATAGATTTTGTAAGCTTTGCCGATTTTTCCATACCCTCTATTTGCTTTTCATTTAATATTAAATTTTTATTTGGTAATGGGTAACCTTGTTTTTCAAAAGGCTGTAACATTTCTTCATCTTTTCTTAAATGACAAGACTTATATTTTTTACCACTACCACACCAACATTGTTCGTTACGTTCTATATTAAACAAACTTATCCACCTCCTTAGTGTAATATTGTATAGCATCCTTAAATTCATTACCTTGTAACATATCTTTACCTTTTTTGGATAGAGTATACACCCCTCGTTGTATTTTATCAAAATATCCATAATGGTTATTTTGTAAAATATAACTAGCATTTTGTATATTAAATTGTTTTTTTATATTTGAGGGACTACTTTTTTCAATTTTATTTAATACACAAGCTAGGAAAATAACTTGCTCTCTATATGCAGTTAGTATACTATCTTTTTTAGTGCTACCACCAACATTTGTATCTATGTTTCTTCTATTTATTTCATTTAAAACTATTGTTCTTTTTCTAGTTTTTCTTTTTAAGGGGGTATCTTTTGTATTTAAAACTATTTCTACGGTTTTTAAAGGGCTATCTAAAGCTACTGTAATAAGCCCTATATCCATAGCCTTTAATATTTTAAGCATATGTTTAGTTTCTTTTTTTCTAAAATTTTTAGGCCTATTAATAGCTACAAAAACTTTATCTGCAAAGGCTTTTCTATCCATAGCTTGATATAGTAATTTTAAATTAAATGACTTTTTCATTTCTATAACAATAAGTTTATTTTCATATAAACAAGCTATGTCGCAGTTTTTAACTTCTGCTTGCACTTTATAGCCCTCTTTTAAAAGATAATTTTTTATAGGGTTGTAAAGCTCTGTTTCTTTCATAAATTAGCGATTTTTAAAGAAATTTTCTATTTCTTCTACAGTTTTTATTATATCTTTAGATAAATTTTCATAACCTGTTTCTGTAACAAGTATATCATCTTCTATTCTTATACCGATTTTCTCTTCTGCTATATAAAGTCCTGGTTCTACTGTTATAACCATACCTTTTTTAAGCGTATCATCTCCACCTAAGCCACCAGATACATCGTGAGTATCTAAGCCTAAATAATGGCTTACACCGTGGTAATAATATTTAGATACTTCGCTTTTATCTTTTATAAGTCCTATTTTTGTAAGCTCTTCTTGGTAATGCTCTAATAATATTTCATTAAGTCTTTTAAAAGGTAGCCCTGGTTTTATTGCCTCTATAACTTTTCTTTGTCCTTCTAGAACTATATTGTAAAGTTGTTTTTGTCTATCAGTAAATTTACCATTTATTGGGAAAGTTCTTGATATATCTGCATTATAATATTTATAAGTTGCACCTAAGTCTATAAGGACAAGCTCACAGTCGTTTATTTTATCATTATTATCCTCATAATGTAGCACAGTTGCATTTTGTCCACTAGCTAATATAGTATTAAACGCTTTATCTTTAGAGCCATTTCTTTTAATTTCGTAGTCAAAACAAGCTTCTAGCTCATATTCCATAATATTAGGATTAGCATTTTTTAATATATTTTCTATACCTTTTTTAGTAATATTTATAGCATTTTTCATATATTCTATTTCTTGTTCTTCTTTAAAAAGTCTTAAATAGCCTATATTGTTATAAATATTTTTTATATTAATGTATGGATAATTTTCTTTTAAAAGTTCTGCCTCTTTAAAAGCACGGTTGCTCTTGTCTAAATATCTATTTTCTAAGTCTAAATAAACTGTTTCTATGTTGTTTCTAAATATAGATGTAGAAATAGCTTGGTAAAATTCATCTATATATTTAATATTTTCTATGCCAGATATATTTGTAGCTTCTTCTTCGTTTATAGTTTTACCATTCCATTTAGCCTTAAACTCGTCATATCTTTCTATAAATAAAGTTTCATCTATATTATCTCCATTTTTTATAGCCATATATATAAGATGGGGTTTATCTATACCTGTCATATAGTAAAAGTTTCTATTTGGCTCAAAAGGGAAAAATTGGTCGCAAGTTTTATGTTGTGCTTTTCCAGAAAATAAAAATATAATTGCTTTTTCTTCTTTTAAAGAGCCTATTATTTTTTTACGGTTATTTTTAAAAAAATGTTGCATAACATACCTCCGTTATTTTAAATTTTTGTAGTCATCTTCTTTAAATCCTACTAATACTTTATTATCATTTACTAAAATAGGTCTTTTTACAAGTTTTCCATCTGTTGATAAAAGCTCTAGCATTTCATCTTCTGTCATTTCTTTAATTTTATCTTTAAGCCCCATTTCTCTGTATAAAACACCACTTGTATTAAAAAATTTTTTAAGCTCAAGCCCGCTTTTTTCATACCATTTTTTAAGCTCATCTTTTGTAGGGTTATCCATTGTTATATCTCTATCTATAAATTTTATGCCATTTTCCTCTAAACATTTTTTAGCCTTTCTACAAGTGCTACATTTTGGATATTGTAAAAATAAATTTTCCATTTTATTACCTCCTTTTTTATAATATTAATTATAGCTTTAAAAATATATTTTAGCAATTATTTTATTAATATTGATTACTTATTATAAGTGTATCGTTTTCTAAAACTATTGTTTTACCAGTTGGTATAATAGCTTGTTTATCTCTTTTTATTAGTATAATTAATTTATCTTGATTAAATTTTATATCACATAAAGGCTTACCAAGCCAATCGTTATCTTTTTCTATTTTAACTTCTGTTAAATATCCAAAAGATTCATAATCTAATGATGGTCCGCTTAGTATAACCATATCTCCTTCCAAAATTAAAGTATCCCCATTAGGTACTATTTGTCTATCTTTTCTAATTATTAATACTGTTAATATATCTGGAAGTGATGGTAAATCTTTAATTTTTTTATTTACCCAAGGGTGATTTTCACATATAAATAATTTAACAAAATGTAATGGAATTTCTTCTGAATAATCACTAAATGTTTTCATTACATCATTTTCATCATCTATCATATTTAATTTTTTAGCTACAAATGGTATAAGAGAACCTTGTATAGATATTGAAAATAGTACAATAAAAAATACTATATGAAAAATATCATTTTGAGTATATGCTGGGCTAACAATAGGTATTATAGCAAAAACTATTGAGGCAGCCCCCCTAAGTCCTGCCCAAGATATTAAAAGTTGTTGATTTACTGGGCATTTAAAAGGTTTTAATGTTATAAAAATTGCTAAAGGTCTTGCTATAAATGTTAAAAATAATGCAATGGCAAGGGCTGGTAAAAATATTTTAGGAAGTTGCGATGGGAAAGATAACAATCCTAATAAGAAAAATATTAACATTTGAACAAGCCCTGTAATTCCATTAAAAAAGTTTACAAGAGCCTTTTTGTTAGGAATAGCTTTATTACCTAAAATTATACCTGTAATGTATGTACTTAAATAGCCATTTCCACCTATAACTGTTGTAGCAGAATAGGATATTAAAGCAACTGCAAAAACGAAAATTGATGAAAAACCTTCTGTTGAAAATTTATATTTTGATAAAATAAATTCAGCTAGTAAAGCTACTATTATACCTAATACTATACCATATACAACTTGTGAAAAAACCATATATAAAATATTTGTGTTATTTTGAGCACCCATAAAAGATAAAATAACTATTGTAAGTATGTTAGCACAAGGGTCATTGCTACCACTTTCAACCTCTAGAAGTGATGCTGTGTTATATTTTAAGTTTAAACGTTTAGACCTTAAAATAGAAAAAACAGATGCGGCATCTGTTGAGCTTATAACAGCTCCTATTAACATACTTTCTAAAAATCCAAATTTTAAAATATAATAACAAAATAGTCCAACTATTAAAGATGTTAAAACTACACCAACTGTTGATAATAATATAGATTTTGTAGCTATTGGTTTTGCTTTATCCCAATTTGTGCCAAATCCACCATAAAACATAATAAATATTAATGATATAGAGCATATTTGCTCCGATATAACATAGTTATCAAAGTATATTTTAAAAACTCCGTCTGAGCCAAATAACATACCTAAAAATATAAATAAAAGTAATGTAGGAAGCCCTAGTTTACTAGAAATTTTGTTAAGAATTAAACATATAAAAATAATTAATGATACTATTAGTACATAAACTGCCATTTAATACCTCCTTAATAAATTATTATATATTTAATATTATATAGTTAAATATATTTTTTATCAATTATTTTTAATTATAAAAAGGCTAGATAAAAATCTAACCTTACTATTTATTATTGTATTGGCATATATTGTATTTTCCAAATTCCGTTACTATCTTTTATCATATCAATTGCCATTGGGTGGTCTTTTACTATCTCATATTCTATATATCCTTTTTCTTTAGTATCTTCTATAAATTTTCCATCTGCTGCTGCCTTTAAGTTAGATATATAGTCTTCTTTTGTTTCTTTGCTAAAGCTTTCCATTATTTTTATATAGTTTTCTTCGGTAGTATTATTGTAGTCTTGGTACAAACTATATGCTAAGCTATATTCTTTGTCTAATATTGCTTGTGTATAAAGCTTTAATACCATTATAGGTGTATTGTTTGCTAAATGTTTTATATCTTTATCTTTTTTGTAACTATCATATATTTTTTGCTCATCTTGTGATAAATATCCAGTTAAAGAATAAATAGAGCTATCTTCTTCAATTTTGTTATCTATTTTAAATGAAAACACATATTTGTATGTTTCATTTTCTAGCTCTAACATAATTTCATATAATATACCTTTTAAATTTTCATCTTTATCATCGTAGCTATGTTTAATATTTATAAAGCCATTTTCATCTATTGTTAGTTTTTTACTATCTATTTTAAAATGGTAATCTTTATCTTTTGTTACATATGTTTTATTAAAATCAATATTTTTAATTTTTTTAACATCAATGTTATTAAAATCTATTCTTATATCTGTATCTTTTTCTAAATATGGATATTTATCTTCTTTTAATTTTTCAATAAAATCATTTACTGTATTGTTATATTTTTTGTATTCTTCAGAAGTTTCATCATCATTTTTTATAAATCTTTCATAAGGTATTTCTGCATCTTTTGTAAAAATACTTATATCATCTATTTTAATATCATCATTTTGGCTTTCTGTTGTTGTAGTTGTATCATTTGTAGGCTCTGTTGTATCTTCTTTATTTTTTTTACCACACCCTACAGAAATAAGAGAAAGTATTAAAAATATTATTATTAATTTATTTTTCATAAAATCACATCCTTATACTATGATAAAATCTTTAAGTCTATTTTCCATTTCTTCATCTGCATATATTTCAAAAAACATACCTTCATCTCTATTTTCGTTTTGTACAACTTCACATCTTCCGTGTATCATACCAACATAGTTAGATTTTTCATAAGGTATTAATATGTTTATAGATTTTTTAAAGCTTTTTACAACATCTTCAATAGTATTTAAAAGTTTTTCTACACCATCACCTTTTTTAGCAGATATTTCTAAGGTATACATAGAAAAATCGTCTTTAGGTAAAGGCCTTATTATATCATCTTTATCCAATTTATTGTAGGCAGTAATTATAGGCTTGTTTAAACAATCTAAATCTTTTAATGTTTTATACACAATATTCATTTGTTCTTCTCTTGCACTATTGGAGCTATCTACTACGTGTACTAAAACATCGGCATATTTTGTTTCTTCTAAAGTTGCCCTAAAGGCTTTAATAAGGTTATGGGGGAGTTTTTGTATAAACCCTACTGTGTCTGTAAAAAGGTATTCTCTACCAGATTGTAGCTCTATTTTTCTTGTTGTTGTATCAAGGGTTGCAAAAAGCTTGTCCATAGCCAGTACGTCTGATTTTGTAACTGTGTTCATAAGAGTAGATTTTCCAGCATTGGTATACCCTACAAATGCTACTATTGGTTGTTTATTTTTAAGCCTTTTTTCTCTTATTACTTGTCTATGTTTTTCTATATATTTAAGCTCTTTGTTAAGCTCTGCTATTCTGTCTGATATATTTCTTCTATCTATCTCAAGTTTTTTTTCACCAGGACCTCTAGTACCTATACCACCACCTAAACGGCTCATATCTTTACCTTGCCCTACAAGGTGTGTAAGCTTGTATTTAAGCTGGGCAAGCTCTACTTGTACTTTACCTTCTGCAGAGCTTGCTCTTTTTGCAAATATATCTAATATAACTAAAGTTCTATTCATTATTTTAACTTTTAGCATACTTGCCATATTTTTCATTTGGCTAGATGTAAGCTCATCATCACATACAATACCCGTTGCTCCTAGCTCATCTACATAGGCTTTTAGCTCATCTATTTTGCCTTTGCCAAAATAATGTGCCTTATGTATACCTTCTCTTTTTTGTACCATACGCCCTATAACAGTAGCACCTGCTGTTTGTACAAGTTCTTCTAGTTCATCTAGGCTAGCATCTATATTCATTAAATCTTTTTCATTATCTATACCAATTAAAACTACTCTTTCTTCTATTTCTTTTGTTTCGTATGTTTTTGTTTGGTTTTTATCCATTACAATCCCACCTTTTATCTATTGTTAGATAATTATTATAACCTGATTATATCATATATATTATTTTTTTACTAGAGATATTTAGCCGTACATACTATACATAAAAAATGCTATAGATAAAATCTATAGCTTATATTGAAGACAAAATATCATTAAATCAAATTATTTTTCATTTTTATATCCTATTTATAGGGTATAAAAATTTTAATCACAATACGGGGCTTTGCCTCGGATTGTGTAAAAAGCTAGATTTTAAGGGGATTTAGCCCTTGTGCTAAGAAATCAGCTTTTCTACCCTAGATTATCTTAAAAAAATAACCTTGTTATTTTTTTATAGAGGTTGTAGACTTTGGCTACAACCTCTTCTATAGATAAAATTTATTATTGTGTAATAGCACTTTCTTGCATAGTTTCATCTTCTAAAAGAGCTTGTTCATATTTAGATAAGATAGCTTTTTGAAGAGTTTCTCTAGCTGAAGAATTAATAGGATGTGTTATATCTCTATATTCTCCATTGTTAGTTTTTCTGCTAGGCATAGCTATAAATAAGCCATTTTCACCTTCTATTACTTTTATGTCGTGTACAACAAACTCGTTGTCAAGAGTAATAGATACTATTGCTTTCATTTTACCTTCTTGGTTAACTTTTCTAATTCTTACGTCTGTAATGTTCATAGATAATCTCCTCCTATAAAGTAGAATAAAATGTATACAAAGACAAAAGCCATTTGTATTAACACAGTGGGGTTCTACTTTATACCTAAAAATTATGTAATTATTTTGGGTATTAAAATATGTAAGTAAAACCATATGCTGTTAAATACATTATATAACTAATTTATAAAAAAATCAATGTATATTTTTTGTATTTTCTTATATTTTTTGTGTTTTTTTGTAATTTTTTTAGTTTTATGTTGTATATTTATTATAAATAAATATTTTTATAAAAAAAATTAAACAATATTTTTTACAATTCCCTTTTAAATTTATATTTTTATACAAAATAGTATATTTTGTAAAATTATGTTAACAACTTATCATAATTAATAGTTGATAAAATATACTAATGTATATATAATATACCTAGAATATATTAATGTGTTAGGAGATAAAATTAATATGGATAAAATTAATATAAAAAATATATTTCCTTATAAAAAGTTACATTTTATAGGTATAGGTGGAGTTAGTATGTCTGGCCTTTGTGAAATACTTTTAGCAGAAGGTGGATATAGTATATCTGGTTCTGACAACAGTAGCTCTGAGCTTATAGAAAACTTAATAAAAAAAGGTGTTAAAGTATATATAGGGCAAAATAAAGATAACATTACTAAAGATATAGATTTGGTTGTATACACAGCAGCAATTAAAGAAGACAACCCAGAATTTATAAGAGCTAAAGAGCTAGGTGTAAAAATGCTAGAGCGTTCTACATTTTTGGGAGAGCTAATGAAAGCATATAAATACCCCTTATGTATAGCAGGCACTCACGGTAAAACTACTACATCTTCTATGGTTTCTGAAGTATTTTTACAAGCTAAAAAAGACCCTACTATATCTATAGGGGGTATATTATCATCTATAAATAGCAATTTTAAAGTTGGCAAGAAAGATTACCTTGTGTTAGAAACTTGTGAATATTGTGATACATTTTTAAAGTTTAACCCCCATTCTGCAATTATATTAAATATAGATAAAGACCATTTAGACTATTTTAAGGACATTAACCAAATATATGATAGCTTTAAAAAGTTTGCAAGTTTAGTAAAAAATGATGCTTGTCTTGTTATAAATGCTGATATTAAAGATTATGAAAAAATAACAGAAGGGTTAAAATGCAATATTATAACATATGGACAATGTGAAGATAGTATGTGGCAAGCTAAAAATATTAGGTTTAATAAATTTGGTTGTGCAAGCTATGATGCTTATTACAATAATAATTTTATGTATAATATAAGTCTAAGTGTTGTAGGGTTGCATAATGTTTATAATTCTTTATCTGTATGTGCTTTAGCTCATTTTTATAATTTGGATAAAGACAGTATAGAAAAAGGCCTTAATAATTTTAAAGGAACAAGCAGACGTTTTCAGTATAAAGGAACATTTAATGGTGTTACAATAATAGACGACTATGCCCACCACCCAACAGAAATTTTAGCTACTATAAAAGCTGCAAAATCGCAAAATATAAATAAACTATGGTGTATTTTTCAGCCACATACCTACACTAGAACAAAGGCTCTTTTAGATGATTTTGCTAAGGCTCTTTTAGATGTAGACAATATTTTAATATGTGATATATATTCTGCTAGAGAAAAAGACACAGGGGAGATACATTCTAAAGATTTAGTTAATAAAATACGAGAGCTTGGAAAAGATGCAATATATATAGAGAGTTTTCAAGATGGAAAAAATTATATTGAAAAAAATTGTCAACATAACGATATGTTGATAACTATGGGTGCAGGAAATGTGAATTTACTAGGGGAAATGTTATTAAGTAAATAGTTTTGCACATTATCAACATTTTTTTCAACATTTATAATGTATAAAAGTATTGTGTTACGAACACTTGTTTGGTATATTAAAATAAAGATAGCTAGTAAAATTCCTTGAATATTCAATGTTTTTTTACTTTCTATCTTTTATTTTTTTACCTAAAGTAAAAATTTTATTAATTTAATAAAATTTATCAACATATATGTGTATTATTTGTTGATAAGTGCTTCTTTTAAAGCTTTTGCTAGTTGGTCTGGGCAAGAAGTGTCTTTATTTCCACAAGTTAAACCCTCTAATTTTTTTATAACATCTTCTACTTTTAAGCCTTCTACAAGGCTAGCTATCCCCTTAAGGTTACCGTTACAGCCACCGTTAAAACTTACACTTTTTACAATATCACCGTCTAGTTCAAATTGGATATTTTTTGCACATACGCCTTTTGTGTCAAAGTTATTCACAGTATCACTCCTTAAAAATAATAATCAACAAAAGTATATCAGTTTGTCTAAAGAAATGCAATATTATATCAAATTAATTTTATTGTTTTTTTATTTGGATATTATATGCTATTTTTGTTATTAATGTTTTTGGTATTATACCTATAAAAAATGGTAATAAATTTGCATAGCTTGGTATGATAATAGTCCTTTTTTTAAACATTTTATCTATGGCATATTTAGATGCAGTGTAGCTATCTAGTCCTTTTACTTTACCTTTTGCACCTGCTTTTTTATGGAAATTGGTATTAATAGTAGCTGGACAAAACACACCTATATATACATTAGATTTTTGTTTTTTTAATTCTTCTTTTATAGCAATGCTTAAATTTAATACATAAGCTTTACTTCCATAATAAGATGATAATAAAGGACTAGCAAAAAAACTACCTATAGAGCCTACATTTAAAATATATCCTTTATCTTTTTTTACCATATCTTTTAAAAATAGCTTTGTTAAAATATGTAAAGATTTTATGTTTAAATCTATCATATTAAGCTCATTATTTAAATTAGTATTTAAAAATTGTCCAAAAATTCCATAACCTGCGTTGTTTATAAGTATTTCTATATCTTTATCTTTTGTTATATTATAAAGTTTATAACAATTTTCTTGTATAGATAAATCCATAGGTATTATTAAGCAATTTTTTATATTTTTAAAGGTTTTTTTCATTTTTTCTTGGTTTCTAGCTACTACTATTATATTGTACCCCATATTGGATAAAATAATAGCCATATCTTTACCAATACCATCGCTAGCACCTGTTATTAGAGCAGTTTTCATATATTTTCACCTATATATTTTAATAAAAATTCTTTATTGTTTTTATCTGGTTGCTCTAAAACTAAATCTAAAGCCATTTTTAAGCTAGCACCTATTTGCTTACCATCAGTTATACCTATTTTTTTTAAATCGTTTCCTGTTACATCAAGAGTTTTTAAAGAAAAACAATGATTTTTTCTAATAGTTTCATCTATTTCGTCATATATATTGTCATATTTTTTACATTGTACTAAATCATTTTCTATAAGGCTTATACAAAACTTTATTTCTAGTATTTTTCTTAACAAATCTGGCTCTATAATGGACATTATTTTTCTTGTTTTTACTCTATCATCTATAAAATTGTAATTAATATATTTTAGGATAGTTTTTATCTCTTTTATAGTTTTATTATCTAGTTTTAATCTTTTTAAAATATTTTCACCTGTGTTTTCATCTAAGTGGCTTAACAAAAATGCAAATCTTAAATCTTTAGATAATTTTTGTAATATAAATATATTTTTTTTGTAGTTTTTAAAAATTGGCTCTATTTCTGGTATAAAATATTTATATAATTTAGTTTCTTCTAATAAATTTAATTTTTCTATATAGTCCGACTTTATAAGCTTTATAAACTCATCTCTCGTTCTTTCTATACTAATATTTTCTATAAGCTTTGCGTTTTCTTTTATAGCTAAAAATGTTTTTTCTTCTATATCAAATCCTAGCTGAGCAGAAAACCTTACACCTCTCATCATTCTTAAGGCATCTTCTTTAAACCTTTTATCTGCATTTCCTACACCTTTTATTAATTTTTTATCTATGTCATCTTTACCACCAAAAGGGTCTACAAAACCTTTATTTATATTATAAGCTATGGCATTCATTGTAAAATCACGTCTACTTAAATCTTCTTCTATTTTTTTGCTAAACACAACATTTTCTGGACGTCTATTATCTTTATATTGTCCATCTATACGGTATGTAGTTATCTCAAAATTTTGTTTATCTATCACTACTGTAACTGTGCCGTGCTCTATACCTGTATCTACCGTATGCTTAAACATATTTTTTATATCTTGTGGCATTGCATCTGTTGTTATATCAAAATCTTTTGGCTCAAACCCTAGTAAATAATCTCTAACACAACCTCCAACTATAAACCCTTCAAACTTATTTTTTTGTAGTTGCTCTATTATATATATAACTTGTTTAGGAATTTTCACAAAATCTCTCCTTATCTTATAAATATCAATAATATAGCTTTATTATACTATATATTAATATTTAGTCTAGTATTTTATTAATATAATAACTGTATATACTAATAACTATTAGACAAAAATATAAAAAAGTGTTAAAATAAGAAAAAAGTTTAAATAGATTGGAAAGTGAAAATGGATATACTTACTAGAACAGAGATACTTATAGGAAAAGACAATATAGAAAAACTAAAAAATAGTAACATTATAATATTTGGTGTAGGTGGTGTTGGCTCTTTTTGTGTGGAGGCAATAGCACGCTGTGGTGTTTCTAACATACATATTGTAGATGACGACACTGTGTCTATAACAAATATTAATAGGCAGATTATAGCCACTCATAGCACAATAGGAAAAGATAAAACAGAAGTAGTAAAACAGCGTATATTAGATATAAACCCTAGTGCAAATGTTACTGTGTCTAAAACATTTTATACAAAAGATACAGTAAATACTATTGATTTATCTAAATATGACTATATAATAGATGCTATAGATACTATATCATCTAAAATATTACTTGTAGAAGAAGCTACAAGGCAAAATGTACCTATTATTTCATCTATGGGGACTGGTAATAAGCTAGACCCTACAAAATTTGCTGTTGCAGACATATACAAAACATCTATGTGTCCTTTAGCAAAAGTAATGAGATATGAGCTTAAAAAACGTGGTATAAAAAAATTAAAGGTTGTATATTCTACGGAAAAACCTATTAAGCCTGCGCCTATACAATTAGATGAAAATGCAAAAAGTACAAGCCCATTTAGAGATACTAACAAAAGGAGAGAAACACCAGGGAGCATATCTTTTGTACCTTCTGTTGCAGGGCTTATTATTGCTAGCCAAGTAATAAACGATATATTAAAAAATAATAAATAATTTTAAAGGGGTAAAATATGGAAAAAATTAAAGTTTTAAGTATTTTTGGAACAAGACCAGAGGCTATAAAAATGGCTCCAATTATTAAAGAAATGGAAAAATGTGAGCATATACACCAAGAGGTATGCGTTACTGCTCAACATAGAGAAATGCTAGACCAAGTATTAAATATTTTTAATATAAAACCAGATTATGACCTTAATATTATGACACAAAACCAAACTCTTACAGGAATTACTGTAAATGCTCTTAAAGGCCTTGAAGATATATTAGAAAAAGCAAACCCAGATATTATTTTAGTACACGGAGATACTACAACTACTTTTGTAGGCTCATTAGCTGCCTTTTATAAAAAAATAAAAATAGGCCACGTGGAAGCAGGGCTTAGAACATATAATAAATACGAACCTTTCCCAGAAGAAATGAACAGAAAACTAACAGGTGCTATGGCAGATTTGCATTTTTCTCCTACACAACTTTCTAAAGAAAATCTTTTAAAAGAAAACATAGCAGAAAATAGCATATTTATAACAGGAAATACATCGGTAGACTGTGTTAAAACTACTGTTGATAAAAACTATACTTTTTCTTGCGATGTTCTTAACAATATAGACTATACTAATAAAAAAGTTATTACTATGACTGCTCATAGACGTGAAAACTTAGGTGAGCCTTTAGAGAATATTTGTAGTGCTGTGCTAAAACTTGTACAAGATAACGAAGATGTGGAGGTAGTATATGCTGTACACTTTAACCCTCTTGTTAGAGAAGTTGCTAATCGTATATTAGGAGATAACTCTCGTATACATCTTATAGACCCAGTAGATATGACAGATATGCACAACCTTGTAGACCGTTCTTATATGGTTATGACAGATTCTGGTGGGTTGCAAGAAGAAGTACCTTCTCTTAAAAAGCCTGTTTTAGTTTTAAGAAATGTTACAGAGCGTCCAGAAGGGGTTACTGCTGGTGTTTTAAAACTAGCTGGTACGGAAAAGGATAATATTATATCTTTAGCTACAGAGCTTTTAAACAATAAAGATTTATACAACACTATGGTTGATTCTAAAAATCCTTTTGGAGATGGACTTGCATCAAAAAGAATTGTAGATGCCATATTATACCACTTTAACAAAACAGATAAAAAACCAGAAAATTTTAATTAATAACAATTAAAATATAAAGGAGATTGAACATATGAATAGCTTTGCAAAAGCTTTATCAAAGCTTACTCAAGTTGGAGTAACAATGGTTGTTACAATAGGTATGTGCTTTTTTATAGGTAAATGGCTAGATAAAAAGCTTGGAACAGACGTTATATTTTTAGCTATATTTACCCTTTTAGGAATAGGTGCTGCATTTAGAAACCTTTATGTTTTAGTTATGTTAGATTTTAAAAAAGAAGAAAAATTAGAAGAAAAGCAAAGAGAGCTATTAGGTTATAAAAAAAATGAAAAATGATTTTAAAGGATATGTTGTATACAGTCAATTTGGATTTGTTATTATAACAAGTATTTTAATTGGTATTTTTTTAGGTAAAAAAGTAGATGGTATACTTAATACATCTCCTATATTTTTATTAGTGTTTATTATTTTAGGTATGGTATCTTCTTTTTTAAATTTTTATTTTAAAATAATGAAATCATTTTCTGATAATAAGTCTGTAACTAAAAATAAATATATTTATACTGCTAACTTTATAATAGAAAGTTTTTCGCTTATTATGATATGCTTTATTATAGGTAATCTTATTGATAAAGCATACAAAACAAACAATATATTTACTGTTTTATTTATATTAATTTCTATTATTTTAAACATATTTATATTTTTTAAAAAATTTAATTTTAACTATAAATTAACTTTTAGGAGAAGAAATAATGAAAATATCTAACACATCAAAACAAATAATAATAACCACTATTGCCTTGTTTTTTATAGTATTAGGCATAAGCACATTTATTGTTGATGATATAAAGTCATTTTTAATAGGAATTAGCTTTGGTACAATATTTTCTATATTAAAGATTATTCTTTTAGAAAAAACTATAGAAAAAGCTATAGATATGACAGGACAAAAAGCAATTAATTATACTAGAATACATTATACACTTAGGTATTTTTTAACATTTGTTGTTCTTTTAATAGCAGCATATAAAAATTTTAACATTATAGGTGTTGTACTTGGTATATTATTACCAGTTCCTTCTGTATATATAGTAAATTTAAAAAATAAGTCAAAATAAATAATTTTAACATATAAAAAGGATAGATTTTATCTATCCTTTTTATATGTTGTATTAATTATTTTAAAGTAACTTTAGCTCCAGCTTCTTCAAGTTTAGCTTTGCAGTTATCAGCATCATCTTTAGAAACGCCTTCTTTAACGATTTTAGGAGCACCATCAACGATTTCTTTAGCTTCTTTAAGACCAAGACCAGTTAATTCTCTAACAACTTTGATGATTTTAACTTTAGCATCACCAGGAACTTCAGTTAATTCTACATCAAATTCTGATTTTTCTTCAGCAGCAGCAGCGCCACCAGCAGCAGCAACTACAACACCAGCAGAAGCAGATACTCCAAATTTTTCTTCACAAGCTTTAACTAATTCGTTAAGTTCTAAAACAGAAAGCTCTTCAATAGCAGCCATAAATTCTTCAATTGTTAATTTAGCCATTTTATATTCCTCCATAAATTTAAAATTTTTATAATAAATATTTTTGCTTATTTTAGCAAATAGATTTTCTTAATAGCTTAAAAAAATAATATATTGCTTAAGATTAAGCAGTTTCTTTTTGTTCAGCAATAGCTTTAACCACACGAGCAAATGCACCAATAGGTCCTTGTATACTTCCAAGAAGTCTTGAAAGAAGAACTTCTCTTGATGGAATATCTGCAATGATTTCCATACCTTTAGTATCGTAGTAAGTACCTTCTATAACCCCACCTTTAAACTCTAAAGCTTTAGCTTCTTGTCTAAATTTGTTTAAGATGCCAGCAGCAACTGTAGGGTCTTCGTAGCAAAGAGCTAATGTACTAGGACCTTCTAAATGTTGTCCTAAGTTTTCAAACTCTGTACCTTCGATAGCAAATCTTATCATAGTATTTTTATAAACTTTGTAGTCTACACCAGCTTCTCTTAAAGTTTTTCTAAGTTTAGTATCTTGTTCAACAGTAAGACCACGAGCGTCAACTAAAACTGCAGAAGTAGCTTTAGAAAGCTTTTCTTTAATTTCATTTACTATGACTTGTTTTTGTTCTACTTTAGCCATTTTTTTACCTCCTATAATATTTTTAAGGCAAAAGCCTAAGTAGCCGTATATAAAATCAAATATAAAAAGCCTTGCATAAAGACAGCAAGGATAAAATTTACGATTCTAATTCCTCGGTAGGTTGCAAAAGCATTATGTAAAACACCTACTGTCTACGGCACTTTTTATATGATAATATATTTTTATAGCTATGTCAATACTTATTATAAAATTTGGATTATAAATTTTTATTAAAGTATAAAACATAGGTTACACTTAAAATATTTTTATAAAATAATTTTTAGAAAATTTATATATGTTGATTTTGTTTGCCACATATATTATAAAATAAAGGAAATAACTCTTTTATTTTATGTACTATATCTTGCCAATTAATATTACAAAAAAATAAAAAAAGGTATTGACTTTTTTTATATTATACATTATAATAATTTTTGTTGTTAAACTTGCAGTCGTGGCGGAATTGGCATACGCGCTAGACTAAGGATCTAGTGGTCCTAGACCTTGGGGGTTCGAGTCCCCCCGACTGCACTATTACGCGCGAGTGGCTCAGTGGTAGAGCATCGCCTTGCCAAGGCGAGGGTCGCGGGTTC
>NZ_CAUWHO010000011.1:0-54443 GCF_963558545.1 uncultured Tyzzerella sp.
TCATTCGTTGATAATTCTATGGGAATATTGTCTAAAAGTGAATATATTTATCAATTTTATAAAGCTATAACAAATAAGCAACAATATGAAAAAAATAAAATATTAAAAATAAAGCAGGTATTAATAGATAAAGATTATCAAAACAAAGATATTGTTTTATTGCTTAGTTCAGATTATTATTTGGTAATAAATATATCTATAAATGGGGATATTTATTTTACAATAAATGAAAAAGTATTTTTAAACTATATACAAAAATATGGGATTAATGGTACAATATATAATGTGGTTGAAAATGTACTAAAATAAGACTAAAAATTTTATAAACATTACAAAAGATGGAGGGAAAATATGATAGATGAGATATTAATACAGGTAGAAAAACCTGCAAGATATATAGGTAATGAAATAAATATGGTTGTAAAGGACCCTAAAGATGTAGATATACGTTTTGCTTTTTGTTTTCCAGATAGTTATGAGGTTGGTATGAGCTATGTAGGATTACAAATATTATACTTTTTTATGAATAGAAGAGATGATGTATATTGCGAAAGAGTGTTTGCACCTTGGCACGATATGGAGCAAAAAATGAGAGAAAATAATATAGACTTATTTACTCTCGAAACAGGCACTAGTGTAAAAGAATTTGATTTTGTAGGCTTTACACTACAATATGAAATGACATATACAAATATTATAAATATGCTTAATTTAGGTAATATACCTATATGGAGTAAGGATAGAACAGAAGATGACCCTATAATTATAGCAGGAGGGCCTTGTGCATATAACCCAGAGCCTTTAGCAGAAATAATTGATATATTTTATATAGGCGAGGGTGAAGTTAAATATGATGAATTTTTTGATTTATATAAAGAAATAAAAAAACAAGGTGGAACTAAAGAAGATTTTTATATTAAATTATTAAAAATGGACGGTATTTATATACCTAAATTTTATGATGTAGAATATAAAGAAAATGGAGAAATAAAAGAGTTTAAACCTTTACACAAAGATGCATCTAAAAAAATAAAAAAAGTTATAGTTAAGGATATGGACAATGTTTTCTATCCGGATAAACAGCTTGTACCACTAATTGATGTAGTACACGATAGAGTTAGTTTGGAAGTATTTAGAGGGTGTATAAGAGGTTGTAGATTTTGTCAGGCAGGTTATGTTTATAGGCCTGTTAGAGAAAAATCGGCAGATGCTATACTTAAAAAGTCTAAAACATTAGTAGAAACATCAGGACACGAGGAAGTGTCTTTAACAAGCCTTAGCACTGCCGATTATAGCGATTTTAGAAACCTTTCAGAAGGACTTTTAGAACAATTTAAAGATGAAAAAGTAAATATTGCACTTCCATCTTTAAGAATAGATGCTTTTTCTATAGATTTGATGCAAAAAGTACAAGGTGTTAGAAAGTCTAGCTTAACATTTGCACCAGAAGCAGGAACACAAAGGCTTAGAGATGTTATAAACAAAGGTATAACAGAAGAAGAAATATTAAGAGGAAGTAGCCTTGCTTTTGAAGGTGGTTGGGATAGAGTTAAGCTATATTTTATGGTAGGGCTACCAACAGAAACTTATGATGATGTAAAAGGCATAGCAAAATTGGCATCAGATATAGTAGATAAGTTTTATGAGCTACCTAAAGAAAAAAGAAATAGAGGTGTATCTGTTACAGTTAGTTCATCTTGTTTTGTGCCAAAAGCATTTACTCCTTTTCAATGGTCTGCACAAGATACTTGTGAAGAATTTATAAAAAAACAATATTTATTAAAAGATAGTAATGAAAGAAAACAAGTGAAAGTAAACTATCACGAACCTGCAGTTAGCTCAATAGAAGGGATACTTGCTCGTGGGGATAGAAAAGTGGCTAAGCTTATTGTTAAGGCTTGGGAAAATGGAGCAAAATTTGATGGGTGGACAGAAAGCTTTAAATACGATGCGTGGCTTAAAGCATTAGAGCAAACAGGACTAAGCAGAGAGTTTTACGCTAATAGAGAAAGAAGTTATGATGAAATTTTACCTTGGGACCATATATCTATTGGTGTATCTAAAAGATTTTTTATAGAAGAAATGGAAAAAGCTAAAAATGTAACAATTACTCCAAATTGTAGGCAAGATTGTAGTATGTGTGGAGCAAAAGTTTTTGGTGGAGGTGTTTGCTTTGAATAAATATAGGCTTAAGTTTTCTAAAATAGGAAAGATAAAATATACAGGACATTTAGATTTACTAAAAATATTTCAAAGAGCTATAAAAAGGGCAAATTTACCTATATCATATTCTCAGGGTTTTAACCCTCATCAAATAATGAGCTTTGCAATACCTTTACCACTTGGTATGGAAAGTGAAGCAGAGTATATAGATATGCAGTTTGATGAAGATTTGACACCAGAGTATATAAAAGATACTTTAAATAAGGATATGCCAATAGGTATGGAAATTTTAAATGTAGTTAGATTAAAAGAAGGGCAAAAATCTGCACCGTCTATTGTATGTATAGGAGAATATGAAATATTATTAAACACTAGTATTAACAAAAATAATATAGAAGATTTTCTAAGCCAAAAAGAAATAAATATAGAAAGAATTACTAAAAAAAGAGGAAAAGAAATTACAAAAACAGTTAATATTAGGGAAGATATATTTAGTATACAATATTTAGATAGTAATAAAATAAAGGCTACAATATCAACAGGAAGTGCTAAAAACTTAAAGCCAGATGTTTTAATAGAAAGATTGTATAATTTTTTAAACATACCATATGAAAAATATAAAATTAATTATAAAAGAGTTGCTTTATTTGATGAAAATAAAATACAATTAGACTTTTTATAAGTAGGTGTTAAAATGAACAAAACTCTTGTTATAGATGCTCTTTTTAATTATGAAAGGGCAGGACTTTTAGAAAATAATGAGCTTAAAGAAGTTATAATAGAAGAAAAAGATAGTTTTCAAGTAGGGGATATATTTGTAGGAAAAGTAAAAAAAATATTACCTAATAAATTTGCATTTATAGACTTGGGATATAATAAAAATGCTTTTCTAGGGATAACAGATAAAAAGCAAAGAGGCCTATATATTTTTAATGAAAGGTCTAATAAATATGTTTTAGGGTTAAAAGAAGGTCAAGACATATTAGTACAAATAGATAAACAAGGTACAGAAATAAAAGGGGCAAGTGTTACAACAAATTTAACACTTACAGGTAAATATGTTGTTTTATTATTAAATGAAAAAAACATAGCCATATCTAAAAAGATAGACGATAAAGAAAAAAGGGAGTTTTTAAAACAGTTTGCTATTGAAAATTTGCCTAAAGATTATGGGATTATTTTTAGGACAAACTGTTACAATACAGATACAAAAATAATAAAAGATGAAATATTATATCTTATAAAAAAAGCTAAAGATTTAATGGATAAAGCTAATTATATAAAGCCACCTACAAGATTATTTTTTGCAAAAACAGAGATAGAAAAAATAATAATAGATATTTTAGATAAAGATGATAAGGTTATAACCAATAGTAAAGATAGCTATAATAGTTTAAAACAAATATTTGAAAATATAGATATGTATAATGATAAATTGCCAATATTTGAGGCTTATGGTATAGAATCTAAAATAGAAAAAGCTTTTAATAACAAAGTATGGCTTAAAAGTGGTGGTTTTTTAGTAATAGATTTTGCAGAGGCTATGACTATTATAGATGTAAACACAGGTAAAAATATTACAAAATCTTTTGATGATATGATTTTTAAAACTAATAAAGAAGCTTTAGAGCAAATATCTAAAGAAATAAGGATTAGAAATATATCAGGAATTATATTGATAGACCTTATAGATATGAAAAATGAAGAACATAAAAAACAATTGGAATTATATATGAGGCAATTAGCCAAATCGGATAGAATGCCTATAAATATATACCCTATAAATGAGCTTGGTATAATGCAGGTTACTAGAAAGAAATCTTTAAAGCCATTATATGATATAGTATCTAAAGTTTGCCCTATGTGTAATGGTACTGGAAAGGTAAAAAATGAAGTCTATATAGCCAATATTATAAAAAATCAGATATTGTCTATATTTTCAAATACTATTTATAACAAAGTAGTAGTTTCTGCCAATAATAATGTTATACAATGCTTAAAAAACATAGATATTAATAATATTGAGGATAAAAAAATAGAATTTAATATTATTTATCCTATTAGATTTGACTATTTTAATATAGAAAAATTTGTGGACTAAAAAAAGCTATGCTAAGGAAATTTACTTAGCGTAGCTTTTTAATATTTGCATAAAAATTATTTGTTTTTGTATATATTAATTTAATAATTAAACTATTTATATTAAAATTAAAAAATTAAATAGATAGGTGTATATCTTGACAATTTTATATAAAGAAGATACAATATAAATTGAGGTATCTTTATAATTAAAATTTAATGTATCTTAATAGTTTTTATAAATATAAGAAGCGTCTAAATTAAAATTAACTAAGGAGGTGTTTTTTCTGGGCGTTAAATATATAATAACTACTATAATAGTTGGAGCTATTTCAATTATAATTGGTGGTTTAATTGGGTTTGCTATGCGTAAAAAAGTTGCAGAGGCTACTATAGGTTCGGCAGAAAAAGAAGCTGATAATATATTAATAAATGCAAAGAAAGAGGCAGAAGCTAAGAAAAAAGAAATTTTACTAGAGGCTAAAGAGGAAAGCCTTAAAGTAAAAAATGAAATAGAAAAAGAAAGTAAAGAAAGAAAACAAGAAATTCAAAAATTTGAAAAAAGGCTTATACAAAAAGAAGAAGCTCTTGATAAAAGAACTCAAACTCTTGAAAAAAAGGAAGAACTACATCAAGAGAAAATATTAAAACTAGAAGAAGAAAAAGAAAACATAGAGCAAATATCTAGTAAAAAAATAGAAGAACTAGAAAGAATATCTGGTTTTACAACAGACCAAGCTAAAGATTACCTTTTATCATCTTTAGAAGAAGAACTTGTACACGAAAAGGCTGTACGTATAAAAGAAATGGAAGCTAGTGTAAAACAAGAAGCAGATAAAAAGGCTAAACAAATAATAGGTATGGCTATACAAAGATGTGCTGTAGACCACGTTGCAGAAAGCACAGTTTCTGTTGTTTCTTTACCTAATGATGAAATGAAAGGTAGAATAATTGGGCGTGAAGGAAGAAATATTAGAACTATAGAATCCCTTACAGGTATAGATATTATAATAGATGATACGCCAGAAGCTGTTATATTATCGGGCTTTGACCCTATGAAAAGAGAAATTGCTCGTATAGCTTTAGAAAAACTTATTTTAGATGGGAGAGTACATCCTGCTAAAATAGAAGAAATGGTTGATAAAGCTAAAAAAGAAGTAGAAACAATGATTAGAGAAGAAGGCGAGAGTGCTTGTTTTGAAATAGGTGTACACGGTGTCCACCCAGAGCTTATTAGACTACTTGGTAAAATGAAATTTAGAACAAGCTATGGGCAAAATGTTTTAAAACATTCTTTAGAGGTTGCACATCTTACGGGTATTATGGCAGGTGAGCTTGGATTAGACATTACACTTGCTAAAAGAGCAGGGCTTTTACACGATATAGGTAAAGCTATAGATTATGACGAAGAAGGCTCTCACGTTGAGCTTGGCTCAGCTCTTTGCAAAAAATATAAGGAAAATAGTACTGTTATAAATGCAATAGAATCTCACCACGGTGATGTAGAGCCAACATCTTTAATATCGGTGTTAGTTCAGTCAGCAGACGCCATTTCAGCAGCTAGGCCAGGTGCTAGACGAGAAACTTTAGAAACATACATAAAAAGGTTACAAAATCTTGAAAATATAGCAGAGAGTTTTAACGGAGTAGAAAAATCTTTTGCTATACAAGCTGGACGTGAGCTTAGAATAATGATTTCTCCAGAAAGTGTAGACGACGATGGTCTTGTTCTTTTAGCTAGAGAAATATCTAAAAAAATAGAAGAAGAGCTAGAATATCCGGGGCAAATAAAAGTAAATCTTATTAGAGAAACTAGGGCTATAGATTATGCTAAATAAAATTTAGCACATTAATAAAATGTGTTTGTTTACTTTAGATAAGTAGGCAGATACATTTTATTTTTTTAATATATTGTTTATAAAATGTTAATAAAAATAAAAAATAACAATTAATTTATGTTGATAAATAAGAAAGAGGTATATAATGAAAAGATTAGCAATATTTGATTTAGATGGAACTTTAGTAGATTCTATAGGTTCTATTGCAGGTGCTTGTAATGAAGCATTAATAAAAAATGGACTTAAGGAAAGAAGTATACAAGAGTATAAATATTTTGCAGGTGATGGTGCTTTAGAGCTTGTTAAAAGGGCAGTTTATGCCAGTGGAGATGTTAACTATGAAAAATTAGATGATGTTTATAAAGTATATAAAGATATATTTGTAAAAGACTGTACAAGAGGGGTTGTACCTTTTGAAAATATAGATAATATTTTAAAAAATCTTAAAGATAAAGGAATAATATTAGCAGTTTTATCTAATAAGCCTCACGAAAGAACAATAGATGTGGTGGAAAAAATATTTGGTAATGATAAATTTGATATGGTATTAGGATATAAAAGTGAAGAAACTAAAAAGCCAAATCCATACGGTGCATTGTTAATAGCTAATCATTTTAATATAGAGCCTAAAGATTGTGTATATATAGGAGATACAGATACAGATATGCAAACAGGTATAAGAGCAGGTATGTATACAGTAGGTGTTACTTGGGGATTTAGAGATAGAGAAGAGCTTATATCTAATAAAGCAAATGATGTAATTGATACACCTATTGATTTATTAAAATATTTTTAATAAAAGTATATATTACAAATGTCAAAATACATATTATACTTAGATATTATTGTTTAAAATAAATAAATATATGTAAAAATATAAATTATTTTACATAAATAATCATATAAAAAAAGTATTTTATTATTAAGATATACATTATATTAATAAAATACTTATATATATAGCCATTATTATAAACATTTTTTACAATAAATTTAACTTTCAAAAAAATTTGTTGAAATTATTCATATTTATATATATAATTACTTATAAGTTATATTTACAGGGTAGATATAAAGTATCTAAATAATAAATTAGAGGGAGTGGTTCTATGAAATTAAAGAAATTTATAGCCTTATCTACAGCAACAGTAATGGCTTTGTCTATGGTTGCTTGTGGTAACAAAACAAAAACTGAGGAAAATATGGAAAAAATAGTGATTGGTACAATGGGACCACTTACAGGGAGCAATGCTATTTATGGTATTAGCACTGCTAATGGTATAAGACTTGCATTAGAGCAAAGAGAAAATGTACTAGATAAACCAGTTGAGTTAATATCAGTAGATGATAAAGCAGACCAAACAGAAGCTGTTAATGCTTACAATAAATTTGTTAACAACGATGGCGTAGTAGCTGTGGTAGGTGCTACTACAAGTGGAGCAGCTTTAAGCGTTGCTATAACATCAGCAAAGTATAAAACACCAATATTAACACCTACAGGTACAGTGCCAGAGATTACAACATCAGGAGATAATGTATTTAGAGCTTGCTATACAGACCCATTCCAAGGAGAAATGATGGCAAAATTTGCTTTTGAAAATTTAGGACTTAAAAAAATTGCTATTATGGAAAATATAGATTCATCTTATTCTGAAGGGGTAAAAAACAGCTTTGTTACTAAATATGAAGAGCTTGGAGGAGAAATTATCACAGTAGAGGGATATAAAGAATCTGATAACGATTTTAAAGCACAGCTTACAAAAATAGCTTCATCTACACCAGAAGCTTTATTTATACCAGATTACTATACAAAAGCATATTTAATAGCTAGTCAAGCTAAAGATAGTGGACTTAAAGATGTAGTTTTATTAGGTTCTGATGGTTGGGACGGTATGAACACTATTGCAGAAGATACATCAGTAGTAGAAAATTCTTATTTCTCTAGTCATTTTTCATTAGATGACCAAGACCCTAAAGTACAAGACTTTATTAATGCATACAAAACAAAATATGGGGAAGAACCTAACGGTTTTGCTGCTTTAGGCTATGATGGAGCTAACATTATGTTAAATGCTATAGAAACAGCAGGTAGTACAGATTCTAAAGCTATTGTGGAAGCTATAGCAAATATACAATATGAAGGTATTACTGGAAACATTAAGTTTGATGAAAATGGAGACCCTATAAAAAGTGTATCTGTTATTCAGATAAAAGACGGACAGTATAAATTATTTGATAAAATAGAAAAATAATTTATTATATAAAATAAAAATGTAAAAATTAAGGGAGATTATATCTCCCTTAATTTTTATAAATATTTAAGTAAGGAGTTGGCTTATGGATTTTTTTAATCAATTAATAAATGGTATAAGTATAGGAAGTGTCTATGCTCTAGTTGCTCTTGGTTATACTATGGTTTATGGAATAGTTAAGCTTATAAACTTTGCACACGGAGATGTAATAATGCTAGGGTCTTATTTTATATTAATATTTACTAGAAGTATGGGTATGCCTTTTTGGTTATCTGTAATAGCATCTATGCTATTTTGTGCTATATTTGGGATATTAATAGAAAAAGTAGCGTATAAACCGCTTAGAAAAGCACCAAGAATATCTGCTCTTATAACAGCAATAGGCGTTAGTATATTATTACAAAATATAGTTATATTAATAAAACCAGACCCTCTACCTTTTCCTAATGCTTTAGCAGGTAGTGTTAGATTTTTAGGTATAGATATAGGATATGTAAATATTATTACAATTATAGTATCTTTTACTATTATGATTTTTTTAACATTGTTTATTAAATATACAAAATGGGGTAAAGCTATGAGAGCTGTATCTGAAGATGAAGGTGCATCTACATTAATGGGAATAAATGTAAATAATACAATAGCTTTAACGTTTGCTATAGGTTCTGCTTTAGCAGCAGTTGGTGGTGGTTTATATGGCGTATCTTATAAACTTATAGAGCCAACGATAGGTTCTGTTTTTGGACTTAAAGCATTTATAGCAGCAGTAATAGGTGGTATAGGTACAATACCTGGTGCAGTAATAGGTGGGTTAATAATGGGACTTGTAGAAACTTTTACAAAGGCATACATATCTACAAATCTTACAGATGTAATAGTTTTTGCAGTACTTATATTAATACTTCTTATTAAGCCATCAGGATTGCTTGGTAAAAATGTTAAAGAGAAAGTGTAGGTGTATTGTTTGAAGAAATTTAGTAATTATTTAATAAATATTATTTGTGTTTTAGTTTTATATGTAGTAATATTCTCTTTAATAAGCACAGGCGTACTTAATAATTATTACCAAGGTATAATAGTGCTTATAATGATTAGTATAATACTTTCAGTTAGCCTTAACCTTGTTACAGGATTTTTAGGGCAACTTACACTTGGGCACGCAGGTTTTATGGCTATTGGAGCTTATACATCAGCTATTTTTACAAAATATGTAGAGTTGCCAGCTGGTATAGAATTTTTGTTAGCCCTAATATTATCAGGGCTTTTAGCAGGAATTTTTGGTATTATAATAGGTATACCAGCTTTAAGGCTTAGGGGAGATTATATAGCTATTTTAACTCTTGGATTTGGTGAGATGATAAGAGGGATTATTATATATTTTTCTAACATAACAGGTGGTTCTAAAGGATTTATAGGTATAGATTATCATTCTAACTTTACTATTGTATTTATTATAACAGTTTTAACTATATATATATTAAATACATTGATTAATTCTAGACATGGTAGGGCTATATTATCTATTAGAGAAGATGAGATAGCAGCAGAATCATCAGGTATAAATACAGTATATTATAAAATATTTGCATTTTCTGTATCGGCCTTTTTTGCAGGTATTGCAGGAAGTTTATTTGCACACTATCAAATGGTGTTAGACCCAGTTAAATTTAATTATAATTACTCTATAGAAATATTAATAATGGTTGTTCTTGGTGGTATGGGAAGTATGACAGGCTCTATTGTAGCTACTATAGTATTAGTTGCTATACCTCAAATGTTAATAGAATTTTCTCAATATAGAATGCTTATATATTCTTTATTATTAATATTAATAATGATATTTAAACCATCTGGGTTATTTGGCAGATATGAATTTTCTATGACTAAGTTAATATCTAAAATAATTAAAAAAAATAAATAGGAAAGGAGGAATAAATATGTCTTTATTAAAAGCAACAGGTTTGGGTATAACTTTTGGAGGATTAAAAGCAGTATCAGATGTAGATTTTGATATAAAAGAAGGAGAACTGGTAGGACTTATAGGTCCTAATGGTGCAGGTAAAACTACTTTTTTTAACCTTTTAACAGGTGTATACCAACCAACAGAAGGCGATATAGAGTTTAATGGAAAAAGTATTTTAGGTAATAAGCCATATCAAATAAACAATTTGGGGATAGCTAGAACTTTTCAAAATATTAGACTTTTTAAAGATTTATCGGTATTAGATAATGTAAAAATAGCTTATAATTCTAGTATGAAGTATGGTGCATTTACAGGTATATTTAGGCTTCCTAAATATTTTAAAGAAGAAAAGGAAGCAGATGAAAGAGCAATAGAGCTTTTAAAAGTATTTAATTTAGATGGACTTATACACGAAAAAGCATCTAATCTTCCATATGGGAAACAAAGAAAGCTAGAAATAGCTAGAGCTTTAGCAAGTAATCCTAAATTACTTCTTTTAGATGAACCAGCAGCAGGTATGAACCCAAGTGAAACAGCAGAGCTTATGGAAACAATATCTATTATTAGAAAGAATTTTAATACAGCAATACTGTTAATAGAGCACGATATGGGGCTTGTTATGGGGATATGCGAAAGATTATTTGTTTTAGAGTATGGTATGCTAATAGCTAGTGGAGAGCCACAAGAGGTTATAAATAATCCTAGGGTTATAGCAGCTTATTTAGGTGATTAAAAGGGGTGAAATTATGTTAAAAGTAAATGATTTACAAGTTTATTATGGTGCAATACACGCTATTAAAGGTATAACATTTGAAGTTAATGAGGGAGAAATAGTATCATTAATAGGTGCAAATGGTGCAGGTAAAACTACTACTTTACACGCAGTTTCTGGTCTTTTAAAGTCTACTAGTGGAGAAGTTAGCTTTTTATCTAGTAAAATAGATAATCTATCGGCAGACAAAATAGTAAAAAAAGGAATTGCACATGTACCAGAAGGAAGACGTGTTTTTTCTCAACTTTCTGTACAAGAAAATTTAGAGTTAGGTTCTTTCTTAGTAAAAGATAAAAATTTTATAAAAAATGAATATGAGCGAGTTTTGACACTTTTCCCAAGGCTTAAAGAAAGGTTAAAACAAATGGCAGGTACTTTATCTGGTGGAGAGCAACAAATGCTTGCAATAGGTAGAGCTCTTATGAGTAACCCAAAAATGCTTTTAATGGACGAACCGTCTATGGGGCTTGCACCTATACTTGTTAAAGAAATATTTGAAATAATAAAAGAGTGTAATAGACAAGGTATGACTATTTTATTAGTAGAGCAAAATGCTAAAATGGCACTTAATATATCTCATAGAGCGTATGTTTTAGAAACAGGTAAGATTGTTATGTCTGACAATGCTGAAAATCTTTTAGGTAATGAGCAGGTTAAAAAAGCATATTTAGGTGGATAATACAAAATTAGTATAAATGAGGTTGTAGACAAAATCTACAACCTCTCCAAAAAAATAACAAGTTTATTTTTTTTGATATACTGTAAGAAAAAAGCTGATTTCTTCGTACAAGGGCTAAAGCCCTTAGAAATTTAGCTTTTACACAATCCAAGGCAAAGCCTCGTATTGTGATTAAAATTTTTATACCCTATAAATAGGATATAAAAATTAAAAAAATTACTTTAATATTATTTTTTTACATTCTGTATAAATTTATTATTATATAGCTAAAAATGAAAAAGACTATTAACTTTTAACTAATAGTCTTTTTCATTGTTTCATTATATAAAATTTTGTAAAGTTCATATGTAGCTAATACATCAGACATTGCTCTATGTGCATTTGGATTTGATATATTAAAATGATTGCATAAAAAAGCTAAATTATATTTTTTTAGCTCTGGGAATAGTATTTTTGTAGTTGAAACTGTATCTAAAGCAGGGTTATTTATACTAAGTGATAAATTTTTACAGTTATTTATTAAAAATCCCATATCAAATTTTGCATTATGTATAACCAATGGTAAATATTCTAAAAATTTTATAAAATCTTTAAAAATATCTTCGATAAAAGGTTTATCCTTAACCATCTCATTAGTAATATTAATTTTGTTTGATATAAAAGGTGGAATAGGCATTTTAGGATTTATTAATGTATCAAATTTATCTATTATAATATTGTCTTTTACTTTAATAGCTCCTATTTCTATAATTTTATCGTTAATAGGCGATAGCCCAGTAGTTTCAAAGTCTAGTACAATATAATCTTTAAAATTTGCTTTAGATAATTTATTAAATGTTATTTTTTCTACATCGGTAGACTTTTTTGTTTTAGACTGATTATATACAAAATAATCTGTATTTTTTAAGTCAGACTTTTTTATTAAATTGTTTAAAAAATCTTTGTGCATATTAAAAACTCCTAAAAAGACCTATTACTTTACCTAATATGGTGACATTATTAGATTTTATAGGCTCATATAAATCATTTTCTGGTTTTAAAATTATATTATTATCTTCTATAAAAAATCTTTTACAAGTTGTTTCATCATCTATTAGTGCTATAACAATATCTCTATTATTAGCAGTAGATTGTTTATTTACTAAAACTAAATCTCCATCATATATACCAGCATTAATCATACTATCTCCAAAGACTTTTAACATAAAAGCATCATTATTTTTTAAATATGAAATAGGTATAGGAAAATAGCTTTCTATGTTTTCTACTGCAAGAGTAGGTAATCCAGCAGATACATTACCTAATATAGGTATATTAGCTAACTCTTCAAAATTATTGTTGTAAAAATTTTTTTCTAAAATTTCTATATTTCTAGTTTTTGCTTGTTTCCTTCTTATGTATCCTTTTTTTTCTAAAGTTTCTAAATGAAGATGAACAGAAGATGTAGAAGACAGACCAGATGCTTTACAAATTTCTCTAATTGATGGAACAACACCATTTAATTTAACTTGAGTTTTTATATAATCTAGTATAAGTTGTTGTTTTTCTGTTAATGATTCCATATTTCACCTCCGTAAAATGTATAATATATAAACATTTTATCATTATTTATCAAAAAGTAAAGTATTTTATTAAAAAAAGTAAAATTAATGAGTTTAATTTAAGTTGATAAATATGGATATATTAAGTTATTATATATATATAAATAACAAAGGAGGAAATACATTGAAGATAGAATGTAAAAAAATAAATAGAACATTATTAGTTAAATTGTATGGCGAGATAGACCATCATTATACAGAAGATATAAGAGATAAAATAGATAGAGAATTTAATAAACAAGTTTGTAACAACATAATTTTAGATTTTGAAGATGTGGGATTTATGGACAGCTCTGGTATAGGTATGATTATAGGTAGATATAAAATGACACAAGAAAAAAATGGAAAATTATATGCATTTGGACTAAAAGATAATGCTAAAAGGATATTCGATATATCTGGTCTTAATAAATTAATTGTATGTTTTACAACAAAAGAAGAGGCTATAAAGAGTATATAGGAGGAGTTTTAAAATGCAGTATGATAATAAAATAAGCTTAATATTAGATGCTAATTCTAAAAATGAGGCCTTTGCTAGAGTTAGTGTAGCAGCTTTTGCTACACAGCTAGACCCAACTTTAGAGCAATTAGAAGATATAAAAATGGCAGTGTCTGAAGCTGTTACTAATGCTATAATACACGGATATGAAGGGATAGAAAATGGTAAGATATATATAGATTGTAAAATAGCAAGAGATATATTATACATAGATATAGAAGATAAGGGTAGAGGTATAGAAAATTTAGAAAAAGCAATGGAGCCTCTTTACACATCAAAACCACATATGGAACGTTCTGGTATGGGATTTACCGTTATGGAAGCTTTTATGGATAATATTAAGGTAGTATCAGAAGTAGGAAAAGGTACAAAAATTTATTTGGAAAAGAAAATAAATAAAAATTAGTGCAAGGGGGTTACCTAATGAATGGTGATATATTAGAACTAATAAAACTTGCACAGGACGGTGATGAAAAAGCAGTAGAAGCTATAATAGAAGAAAATTCTGGACTTATATGGAGTGTTGTAAGAAGATTTTTAAACAGAGGGTGTGATTTGGAAGATTTATATCAGATAGGTTCTATTGGTCTTTTAAAATGTATAAAAAATTTTGATACAAACTATGATGTTAAATTTTCTACATATGCAGTACCTATGATTATGGGGGAAATAAAAAGGTTTTTAAGAGATGACGGAATTATAAAAATATCTAGGTCTTTAAAAGAAACTGCTACTAAAGCAAAATATATGAAAGATGTTTTAACAAAAAAAAATAACGAAGAACCTACTATTAGTGAACTTGCCATAGCAATAGATGTACCTTTAGAGGATTTAGTATTAGCGCTAGATGCAGATAGAGATGTAGAATCTCTATATAGTACTGTTTATCAAAATGATGGAAAAAGCGTGTATTTAATAGACAAACTAGAGCTTAAAAATGATAATCAAGACAATATAGTAGAAAGTATTGTGCTAAAAGATATAATAAAAAACTTAGAACCAAGAGAAAGAGAAATAATAAATCTTAGATATTTTGAAGATAAAACGCAAAGTCAAGTTGCAAAAATAATAGGTGTATCTCAGGTTCAAGTATCTAGGATAGAAAAGAAGGTATTAGCTAAAATAAGAGAAAAATTTGGATAAAACTATATTAATTTTATATAGCTATAAAATTATAATTAGTCAGTTAGCACATATATTTTAATATATGGTGTGCAAACTAAACAAAAATAAAAAAATATCTTAAAGAAATGTTGACTTTTTACTAATTAAATATTATAGTAAATATAAATTAACAAAGTGTTTAAGTTAATTTTTAACTAAGCTAATGATAGCTGAGGTGAATTTTTTGAATAAGTTCTATGAACAATTTATAACAAAAGATTATGGTACATTGCCAAATACTATTAATATTGTTAGTAAAGCCATATTGTTAATAGGTGTTTTTATACTTGCTATGGCTGGTATATTAGGTATTTTCTTATCTATACCTGTTTTTATAGTTTTTATATTAATAGAAGTTTATACGTCTAAAAAATTTTTAGAATATGAATATGAATACTATGATAAAGACATAACAGTATCTAAAATAATAGGTAAAAAAAGAAGAAAAGTTATATGTAATATAAGAGTTGGTAATATATTAAGTGTATCTAACGTTAATAGTTATTCTAAAGAAGAAAAGGTTATAAGATGTACTATAAAAGGCTTAGACCTTAAAGAAGTTGTTATTTTTATTAATGATAAAAATGGCAAAAAGGTAGGGTATTTATTAGGTATAGATGAAGAATTATTATCTATACTAAAAAAAGATAATCCTACATTATTTAATTATATTTAAAAAGTTAAATCTTTTAGTTAATTTATATATTTTAGGAGGAAGTAAAAATGGCAGGATTAAAACTTAAAAATATTATAAAAAGATATGATAATGGCTTTGAAGCTGTTAAAGATTTTAATTTAAACATTGAAGATAGAGAATTTATCGTTTTTGTAGGTCCATCTGGTTGTGGTAAATCTACTACACTTAGAATGATTGCTGGTCTTGAAGAGATATCTGAAGGTGAATTATACATAGGTGATAGAATTGTAAATGATGTTGCACCTAAAGATAGAAATATTGCAATGGTTTTCCAAAATTATGCTTTATATCCACATATGACAGTTTATGATAATATGGCTTTTGCTCTTAAAATTAGAAAAGTAGCTAAAGATGAAATAGATAAAAAAGTTAAGGCAGCAGCAGCAATATTAGATATCGGACATCTTTTAGACAGAAAGCCAAAAGCTCTCTCTGGAGGACAAAGACAAAGGGTTGCTATGGGTCGTGCTATTGTTCGTAGCCCAGAAGTATTCTTAATGGACGAACCTTTATCAAACCTTGATGCTAAACTTAGAGGTCAAATGCGTATTGAGATTGCTAAACTTTATCACGAACTTAATACAACATTTATATATGTTACTCACGACCAAACAGAAGCTATGACACTTGGTACTAGAATTGTTGTTATGAAAGATGGTATTATACAACAAGTAGATTCTCCAAGAGAAATATATGAAAATCCACAAAATATATTTGTTGCTGGTTTTATTGGTATGCCTCAGATGAACTTCTTAGATGCTAGTATAGTTGAAAAAAATGGAAAAGTATTAGTTAATGTTTTAGGAAAAGATATTGAGCTATCTGCAGAAAAACAATCAGTATTAAAAGAAAGTGGATATATTGGTAAAGAAGTTATTTTAGGTATTAGACCAGAGAATATTAAATGTATTATAAATAATGTTACACCAGAAGGTAATACTGTATTTAAATCTAAAATAGAAGTTTATGAAAACTTAGGTGCGGAAACATACCTTCATATTGAAGAAAATAAAAAACAAATTCAAATTAAAACAGCTACTGTTGATAATGCACCAACAAGTGGAGATATTGAATATATGTTTGACTTAAATAAAGTATATCTTTTTGATAAAGATACAGAAGAAACTATTTTTAATAAAAAATAATATATTAATAAAAAAATGCAAGTGGAATTCTTGCATTTTTTTTATTAATATATTATAATTTTAGTTATAATTATATTGCAAAATTACATAGATAAAGAAAGTTGGAATATTAATATGGCTGATATATATAAACAGGTTATAGGGCATCATAATTTTTATGTGAATTTAGTTGGTGGAAGTAGTTTAGAAAGAAAATTTGATTTATATATGTATGAACCAGATATGGGTATAAATGAAGACACAGGTATACTTTTATTCATTACAGGCTTTGGCGCACATAGCAACAATAATGTATATAAGAAAATGAGAAGAGAGTTTGCAAATAAATACAACCTTTTAACTGTTCAATGTGATTATTTTGGATGGGAATTTATGCAAAGTGAAGTTAAAGAGGAAACTGTATATAATTTTTGCGATATGTCTTTTTTACAAACTATGGATAATATATATGCCACTTTATATGCAATAGACTACGCATTATCTAAAAATAAAAAAATAAATATGAAAAAGATTATTATATATGGGGATTCACATGGAGCATATTTAGCTCATTTATGTAATTTATATAGTGGTATATATACTCATATACTTGATAATTCGTCGTGGATATACCCAGTTTATTTAATAGGATATAGAAATATTACAATAAATGGAATTGATAAAAATTTTAAATATATGGCCAGAGAATTTATAGGGAATACTAAGTTAATAGATATTGGATTTTTATACACATATTTAGAAAATAATTGTTGTATAAAATTATATCATGGTATAGATGATACTCTAGTATTGTTTGAAGATAAAGAAAGGGTTTTTGGAGACGGTAAGGTAAACTTTGCAGAAATAATAAAAATATCTCAGCCAGATAATGAAGTTTTCTTTTCGACAGAACATTCTTTAGATGTAAACTATTTAAAATTATTTGATTTATTTTATAATAGTGTATCTTTTGAAAAAGGGGATAAAATTAACATAGTAGACGCAATTATATTTGAAAATGATGGTCTTATTTTAAAAATAGATTATACTAATTTATTTCCAGTTCTTAATTTTATTAATGTAAATGATAAATAATTATAGGATTTCTCCTTTTTGGTATTTCTTTTTTGTTAAATATACTATACTACAAGGGGAAATCTTTTTTTATTATTTTTGTTACCTATGTATTATACCTCAACAACAATTATTGCAATTTATAAAAATTATATTGACAAATAATAGGAAATGTGATAGAATTAAAAAACGTATCAATAGATATAAACAGTAATGACAAATTATAAAAAATGTACATTATTGCTAAAAAAATAAGTTTAAAACAAACAGAAATTATCAAAATATTAAAATTAGAAAAGGGTGTATTTATTTTATGTACTACAACCATTTGATTTAATTTTATATAATTTATTAGCCGAACACAAAATTTTTAAAAAAAGGTAGTATTCGGTGATTTTTTGTGTTTTAAATACTTATGTAAACAATAGGGCTTTTATATAAGCTTAAAATATATTTAAGGAGTGTAGTGCCGTGGAGAAAAGTAGAATACAGCCAATTAAGCTAGGCGACGTTGTTCGTATGAGCTACTCAAGGATTGACGAAGTTTTAGAAATGCCTAATCTTCTTGCTCTTCAAAAAGATAGCTATGATTGGTTTATTAAAGAAGGTCTTAAAGAAGTGTTTGAAGATATATCACCAATAACAGACCATAGCAACAACCTTATACTTGAATTTATTGGGTTTAAGCTAGATGATGAACCAAGATATGACATTGCAGAATGTAAAGAAAGAGATGCAAACTATGCAACAGCTTTAAGGGTAAAAACAAGGCTTACTAATAAAAAAGATGATGAGATAAAAGAGCAAGAGATATTTATGGGGGATTTTCCATTAATGACAGATACGGGCACATTTATTATAAATGGTGCAGAACGTGTTATAGTTAGTCAGCTTGTTCGTTCTCCTGGTATCTATTATGCTATGGAAAAAGATAAGGTTGGTAAAAACCTTATAAGCTCTACTGTTATACCTAATAGAGGTGCTTGGCTTGAATACGAAACAGATTCCAATGATGTATTTTATGTTAGAGTAGATAGAAACCGTAAATTGCCAGTTACATCTTTAATACGTGCTTTAGGTATTGGTACAGATGAAGAAATTATTAGTTATTTTGGAGAAGAAGGGAAAATATTTGCTACAATAGAAAAAGATATTGCCAAAACATACGAGGAAGGGTTACTGGAAGTATATAAAAAAATAAGACCGGGTGAGCCTCCAACAGTAGAAAGTGCTCAATCGTTACTTGCAAGTATGTTTTATGACCCAAAAAGATATGACCTTGCACGTGTAGGTAGGTATAAATTTAATAAAAAATTATCTTATAAAAATAGAGCTAGAGGTTTTAAACTTGCAGAAAATGTAGTAGATACATCTACAGGTGAAATATTAGCTAATGAAGGAGATAAAATAACTAATGAATTAGCTGATAAAATACAAAATGCAGGTGTACCTTATATTAATATATATGTAGAAGAAGATAAAATCTGTAAAGTTATAGGAAATCTTACTGTTGATGCTACAGATTATTTAAAATCTTATGATATAACAAAAGAAGAAGTTGGTATAAAAGAAGATGTTTATTATCCAGTTTTAATGGAATTATTAGAACTTGCAGATGATAAAGACGATTTAATGTTTAAAATAGAAGCTAATCTCCAAAGATTAATGCCAAAACATATTACCTTTGAAGATATTATGGCTAGTATTAATTATAATATACATTTAGATTATGGAGTTGGTGCTCCAGATGATATAGACCATCTTGGAAATAGACGTATTAGAGCGGTTGGCGAACTTTTACAAAATCAGTTTAGAATAGGGCTTTCTCGTATGGAAAGAGTTGTAAAAGAGAGAATGAACACCCAAGCTTTAGAGATGATAACGCCACAAGCTTTAATAAATATTAAGCCAGTAACAGCTGTTATAAAAGAATTTTTTGGTAGCTCTCAATTATCACAGTTTATGGACCAAAATAACCCTCTTAGTGAAATGACACATAAACGTCGTCTATCTGCTTTAGGTCCTGGAGGTTTATCAAGAGATAGAGCAGGGTTTGAGGTTAGGGACGTACATACATCGCATTATGGACGTATGTGTCCTATTGAAACTCCAGAGGGACCTAACATCGGACTTATAAACTCCCTTGCTACATTTGCTAAAATAAATCAATATGGATTTATAGAAGCTCCTTACAGAAAAATAGACAAATCTGGTGATACACCTAGAGTTGTTAATGAATTTATATATATTACTGCTGATGAAGAAGAAAACTATGTTATAGCACAAGCAAATGAGCCTTTAAATGAAAATGGCGAATTTGTTCACCCTAAAGTTACAGCACGTCTTGGTGAGGATAATGTAGAGATAGAGCCAAAAAAAATTGACCTTATGGACGTATCTCCTAAACAGCTTGTTTCTGTTGCAACAGCTTTAATACCTTTCCTTGAAAATGATGACGTTACAAGAGCCTTAATGGGTTCTAATATGCAACGTCAAGCAGTGCCTCTTTTAACAACAGAAGCACCAGTTGTTGGTACTGGTATGGAACATAAAACAGCCAAAGACTCTGGTGTTGTTATGGTTGCTAAAAATGATGGTATTATAGAAAAAGTTGACGCATCAGAAATTGTTGTAAAAACTAGTGACGGAAGAAAAGATAGGTATAAACTTAGTAAATTTAAAAGAAGTAACCAAAGTAACTGTATGAACCAAAAGCCTATTGTATCTAAAGGACAGGTTGTAAAATCTGGTGATATTATTGCAGACGGCCCTTCTACAAAAGATGGTGAGCTTGCTCTTGGTAAAAACCCTCTTATAGGATTTATGACTTGGGAAGGTTATAACTATGAAGATGCTGTTTTACTTAGTGAAAGACTTGTAGCAGAAGATGTTTATACATCTATTCATATAGAAGAATATGAATGTGAAGCTAGAGATACTAAGCTAGGCTCTGAAGAGATAACAAGAGATATACCAAATGTTGGGGACGATGCTTTAAGGGATTTAACAGAAAGTGGTATTATTAGAATAGGTGCAGAAGTTTCTCCTAATGATATTCTTGTAGGTAAAGTTACACCTAAAGGTGAAACAGAACTTACGGCAGAGGAAAGGCTTTTAAGAGCTATATTTGGAGAAAAAGCACGTGAAGTTAGAGATACATCTTTAAGAGTACCTCACGGCGAATGTGGTATAATTGTAGATGTTAAAATATTTACACGCGAAAATGGAGATGAATTACCACCAGGTGTTAATAAACTTGTGCGTGTTTATATAGCACAAAAAAGAAAAATATCTGTTGGAGATAAAATGGCTGGTCGTCATGGTAATAAAGGGGTTGTATCTCGTGTATTACCAGTAGAAGATATGCCTTTCTTGCCAAATGGTAGACCTCTTGACATAGTTTTAAATCCACTTGGGGTTCCTTCTCGTATGAACATTGGTCAGGTGTTAGAAATACATTTATCATTAGCAGCTAAAGTTTTAGATTGGAAAATAGCTACGCCAGTATTTGATGGTGCTAACGAAGAAGACATTATGGAAACTTTAGAGCTTGCAAATGATTATGCCAATAGCACTTGGGAAGAATTTGAAGCTAAATGGAAAGATAAGATAAATGAGGAAATATTTGAATATTTAGATAAAAATAAGGCTCATAGAGAAGAATGGCGTGGTGTTAAGCTTAACCATACTGGTAAAATAAAACTTAGAGATGGTAGGACAGGTGAGGAGTTTGACAATGCTACAACAGTAGGTTTTATGCACTACCTTAAACTACACCATCTTGTAGATGATAAAATACACGCTCGTTCAACAGGTCCTTACTCTTTAGTTACACAACAACCTCTTGGTGGTAAAGCACAATTTGGTGGACAAAGGTTTGGAGAAATGGAGGTTTGGGCACTTGAGGCTTATGGTGCATCATATACTCTACAAGAAATATTAACAGTTAAGTCTGACGATATAGTTGGACGTGTTAAAACTTACGAGGCTATTGTAAAAGGTGAAAATATACCAGAGCCAGGTATACCAGAATCATTTAAAGTATTATTAAAAGAACTTCAAGCCTTAGGCTTAGATGTTCGTGTTCTTTTAGAGGATTCTACGGAGGTAGAGATAAAAGAATCTATTGAAGAAGGGGATACTATTTCTGTAAATGTAAATATCGAAGGTACTGAAGACGATACAAAAACAGATATTTTAACAAACGTTTTAGAAAATAGCTTTAATATAGATGAAATACCAGATTATGATGAGGTTGACCCAGTAGAAGAAGATATGTTATTAGAAGAAGATATGGATTTAGACTTAGATGATTTTGATAGCGATATTTTTGCAGATTTAGAAAAAGATTTTAATAATGAAGATAATTTTGATGAATAATAGAAAGGAGAAAGGTGTTATATGAGTACACAAAGTAGTGAACAATCTATAATTTTTGATTCTATTAAGATTGGATTAGCATCTCCTGAAAAAATACGTGAATGGTCTAGAGGTGAGGTTAAAAAACCTGAAACTATAAATTATAGAACCTTAAAACCAGAAAAGGACGGTCTTTTTTGTGAAAGAATATTTGGTCCACAAAGAGATTGGGAATGTCATTGTGGAAAATTTAAAAGAGTTAGATATAAAGGTATCGTTTGTGATAGATGTGGTGTTGAAATAACAAAATCTAAAGTAAGACGTGAGAGAATGGGGCATATTGAGCTTGCTGCCCCAGTATCTCATATATGGTATTTTAAAGGTATACCTAGCCGTATGGGTATTATACTTGGTATGAGTCCACGTGCCTTAGAAAAAATATTATATTTTGCAAGTTATGTTGTTTTAGATGCGGGTAATACATCTTTATCTTATAAAGACCTTTTAACTGAAAGTGAATATAGAGAAGCTTATGATAAATTTGGAAATGCTTTTACTGTTGGTATGGGTGCAGAGGCTGTAAAAATTCTATTACAACAAATAGATTTAGAAAAAGAGTCTAAAGAGCTTAAAGCTCAATTAAAAGATAGTACAGGACAAAAAAGAATAAAAATAATAAAAAAATTAGAAGTTATAGAATCGTTTAGAGTTTCTAATAATAAACCAGAATGGATGATATTAGATAACCTACCTGTAATACCTCCAGATATTAGACCTATGGTTCAACTTGATGGTGGTAGATTTGCAACATCAGATTTAAATGACCTTTATAGAAGAGTAATAAATAGAAACAATCGTCTTAAAAGACTTTTAGACCTTGGTGCACCAGATATTATTGTAAGAAATGAAAAAAGAATGTTACAAGAGGCAGTAGATGCTCTTATTGACAATGGTAGAAGGGGTAGACCTGTTACAGGACCTGGGAATAGAAGTTTAAAATCTCTTTCTGACCTTTTAAAAGGTAAACAAGGGCGTTTTAGACAAAATCTTTTAGGTAAACGTGTTGACTATTCTGGACGTTCTGTTATAGTTGTTGGACCTAACCTTAAAATATATCAATGTGGGTTACCAAAAGAAATGGCAATAGAGCTTTTTAAACCTTTTGTTATGAAAAAACTTGTAGAAGATGGAATATCTCACAATATTAAATCTGCTAAACGTATGGTAGAAAGATTACAAAGAGAAGTGTGGGACGTATTAGAAGAAGTTATTAAAGAGCACCCTGTTATGCTTAACCGAGCTCCTACTCTTCATAGACTTGGTATACAGGCATTTGAGCCAGTTTTAGTAGAAGGGCGTGCATTAAAATTACACCCACTTGTTTGTACAGCTTATAATGCTGACTTTGACGGTGACCAAATGGCTGTTCACGTTCCTTTATCCGTAGAGGCACAGGCAGAATGTAGATTTTTATTACTTGCACCTAACAACCTTTTAAAACCATCAGATGGTGAACCAGTTACAGTTCCATCTCAAGATATGGTACTTGGTATTTATTATTTAACTCTTGAAAAAGATGGGGAAATGGGCGAGGATAAGGTATTTAAAGATGAAAATGAGGCTATTTTAGCTTATGATAACCATATTATTAGTTTACACGCTAAAATTAAAGTAAGAAGAACTATTAAAAATGAAGATGGTACTATTGAAAGTAAAATAGTTGGTACTACTGTTGGTAGAATAATATTTAATGAAATAATACCTCAAGATATAGGCTTTGTTGATAGAACAAAAGAAGAAAATAAATTTGATTTTGAAATAGATTTCTTATGTGATAAAAAGGCACTTGGTAAAATAATTAACCGTTGTATAAATAAACATTCTGCAACAGATACGGCAGAAATGTTAGATAATATTAAAAATTTAGGATTTAAATATTCTACAAAAGGTGCTTTAACTGTTTCTGTATCAGATATGGAAATTCCAGCAGAAAAAGAAGGATTCCTTGAAGAAGCAGATAAAGAAGTTGATAAAATTACTAAAATGTTTAGACGTGGTCTTATGACAGATGAGGAAAGACATTTTAAAGTAATTAAAGCTTGGGAAACAGCTGATGATAAAATAACAAATGCACTTTTGGCAGGACTTGGTAAATATAATGATATTTATATGATGGCTCACTCTGGTGCGAGGGGTTCTAATAGACAGATTAAACAGCTTGCAGGTATGCGTGGTCTTATGGCATCTCCTTCTGGAGAAACTATTGAGCTTCCTATTAAAGCTAACTTCCGTGAGGGTCTTACGGTTCAAGAATACTTTATATCTGCCCACGGTGCTAGAAAAGGTCTTTCAGATACAGCACTTAGAACTGCCGATTCTGGTTACTTAACAAGAAGGTTAGTTGATGTATCTCAAGATATTATTATTAGAGAATTTGACTGTGCAGAAGAAACTGGAGAAGTGCCAGGTATGTTAGTTAAAGCATTTATGGACGGTCAAGAAACTATTGAGCCTTTATCAGATAGAATAAGAGGAAGATATTCTGTTGAAGATATTAGAAATCCAGAAAATGGAGAAATAATAGTAGAATCAGATACTATGATTACACCTGACCAAGCAGATTTAGTAGAAAAATTAGGTATTGAAAAAGTGCTTATAAGGAATATTTTATCTTGTAGGTCAAGAAAAGGTGTTTGCTCTAAGTGTTATGGTGCAAATATGGCTAGTGGCCGAGTTGTTAGAATAGGGGAGGCAGTAGGTATTATTGCAGCTCAATCTATTGGTGAACCAGGTACACAGCTTACAATGCGTACATTCCATACAGGTGGTGTTTCTGGTGGTACTGACCTTACACAAGGTCTTCCTCGTGTTGATGAATTATTTGAAGCTAGAAAGCCAAAAGGCCTTGCAATAATAGCAGAGTTTGGTGGAAAAGTTTCTATTACAGAAACTAAAAACAAACGTGAAGTTACAGTTATGGCTGATGATGGGGAAATTAAAGAATATCTTATCCCTTATGGTTCTCGTATAAAAGTATTAAATGGTGATTATATACAAGCTGGTGATGAGCTTACAGAGGGTAGTATAAATCCTCACGATATCCTTAGAATAAAAGGTATTAGAGGCGTTCAAGATTATATGATACAAGAAGTTCAACGTGTATATCGTTTACAAGGGGTTGATATTAACGATAAACATATTGAGGTTATTGTTAGACAAATGCTTAAACGTACTAAAATTGAAGAACCAGGCGACACAGACTTTTTACCGGGTAGCTTAATAGACTGGTTAGAATACGATGAAACTAATAATCGTATGGAAGAAGAAGGCTTAGAAAAAGCTAATGGCTCTCGTGTACTTTTAGGTATAACAAAAGCAGCACTTGCTACAGAATCATTCCTTTCTGCTGCATCTTTCCAAGAAACAACTAAAGTACTTACAGAGGCAGCTATTAAAGGTAAAGTTGACCCACTTATTGGTCTTAAAGAAAATGTTATTATAGGAAAGCTTATACCAGCAGGTACAGGTATGCAAACTTATAGAAAAATAGATTTAAGATTATATAAAGAAAAATATTTAAAAGAAGAGGACGATTTATCAGAAGATATTTATATTGATGATACAATTATATAATAAAGAAAAAGGCTATATATATAGCCTTTTTCTTTATTTGTAAAATAGTTATTATAAATTATTTTATTAAAAAATATATTAATTTTGTGTACGACTTTTATATACGTACATCATTAATGTTAGTATTAAGAAAAATATAAAAACTACAATAGTTGCTTGATAGTTTTGTATAGCTATAAGTATAGCTATAATTGCACTAAATAAGCTAAGTCCATAAAGGATAACAACAGCTTGCTTATGAGAATATCCACTATCTATAAGCCTATGATGTAAATGGCCTCTATCAGGGCTCATTAAAGGTTTTCTATTTATAGCCCTTCTTATCATAGCAAATAAAGTATCTAATATAGGTAGTGCAACTGCTAATATAGATATAACAATAGATAAAACAGCATAACTTTTATATACACCTATACAAGATGTTACAGCTAGTACATACCCTAGAAACGTAGAGCCTGTATCACCCATATATATTTCTGCTGGGCTAAAGTTTCTTGGTAAAAATCCTAAGCAAGAACCAGCTAATATAGCTGTTAAAACAACAGCAAGATTACTACCAGATATTACACAAAGTATCATAAGACATAAAGATGCAATAGAAGATACTCCAGCAGCAAGACCATCTACACCATCTATAAGGTTTACGGCATTTATAAGCCCTATTATCCATACCATAGTTATAATAGCATTAAAAGGTCTTAAATATTGCCAAAAAGGCCAAGACATAACATCTATCCTTGTACCAGTAGATACAACAATAATAGCAACTAATACTTGAACAACAAATTTGATTTTTGGTGAAAGCTCATATATATCATCAAATATACCAAGTATAACTATTAATATGCCTCCAGTTAAAAATCCAAAAAATTGTTTTGTATGAAAATCCTCAACAAAAATAGATAAAACGGCAACAGATATTAAAAATCCTGAAAATATGGCTAGACCACCTATTCTTGGCATAGGTTCTTTATTTAATCCTCTAGACTTAGGATAATCAATGGCTTTTATTTTAAAAGCAACTTTTTTTGCAAAAGGTGTCATAAGCATAGACACAGCAAAAGCTATTGAAAAACCAGCTAAGTATAGCAACCAATCATGCTCCAAAAAAAAACCTCCTTAATAGCTAAAGATACTTATTTAAAGTATTTGATATAAATAAGTATCTTTAAATTAATAACTAAAAATTTAATTATTTTGTACCAAAAATTCTATCTCCAGCATCACCAAGACCTGGTATAATATATCCGTGGTCATTTAAATGGTCATCTAAAGCAGCAGTGTAAATATCTATATCTGGATGAGCTTCACTAACTTTTTTAACACCTTCAGGAGATGCTATTAAGCATAGAAATTTTATATTTTTAAATCCACGTTCTTTCATAAATTGCATAGCAGCAATAGCAGTACCTCCAGTAGCAAGCATAGGGTCTACAAGAAGTATATCTGTATTTATAGGGTCAGAAGATGGTAGCTTACAGTAGTATTCTACTGGTAAAAGTGTTTCTGGGTCTCTGTAAAGCCCAATATGACCTATATTAGCATTTGGTATTAAATTTAATATGCCATCAACCATACCAAGCCCAGCTCTTAATATAGGCACTATACCAACTTTTTTATTTAAAATATTACCTTTTGTTCTACAAAGAACAGATTCTACTTCTATCTCTTTAGTTTCTAAATTTTTTGTTGCTTCATAGCAAATAAAGCTAGCTATTTCAGAAACAAGTTCTCTAAATTCTTTATTGCCTGTTTTTATATCTCTAAGCTTAGTAACTTTACTTTGGACAACAGGGTGGTCTACTATGTATAAATTACTCAATAAAATCACTCCTATTCTTCTATCATATCAACTCTTTTTATATGCCTTGCATCATTAGAAAACGGTGTATCTAAAAATGCTTTAACTATTTCTAATGCTAAGCCAGGGCCTATAACACGCTCACCCATAGCTAAAATGTTAGCATTATTATGCTCTCTTGTTGCTTTTGCAGAAAAAACATCGTGGCAAAGAGCAGCACGAACACCTTTTACTTTGTTAGCAGCTATTGATATACCAATACCTGTACCACAAATTAATATACCTTTATCTAAAGTCCCATTAGCTACATCATTAGCTACTTTTTTGGAATAAATAGGATAATCAACTGCTTCTGTAGAATATGTTCCATAGTCTTTAAATGGAATATTATTTGCTTCTAAATATTTAATTACTTCTGATTTTAGATGAAAACCACCGTGGTCCGAACCTATACCTATCATAGTTACCTCCAATAAATTTTTAAAGTTTATTTTTGATATAAGACTATAAATCTCATTAAAGCATTGAGTATATTTGCTTATATCTAAGCCAAAAGGGTCACGTATGTCTAAGTTTTTATTTAGCACATATTCATATAATGTAAATATTTTATTATTATTTAAATTATTAGTTTTACCAAATTGTATTAATATATTTTTATGTTCTTTTTCCATAGTTAATATTAAATCAGCATTTTTAAAATCTGTAATAGTAATAGGTCTTGAAATGTGAGCAGGTATATTAATTTTATTATCTGATAAAACTTTTTTTGAATTTTCATTAATAGGTAAATTATTATATACAAATATCCCTCTAGATGATATACTTATATCTTTATTTTTACATAAAGATTTAGCTATTGCCTCGGCCATAGGGCTACGACAAGTATTACCAGTACATACAAATATTATATTTTTCATAAAAATCAACCTTACACGTTTATTATTTTATAGCTAGCTGCTTTTTTTAACCTATTCATAACAGCTAGTCCAACACCTTGTTCTAAAAATGATTCTATATATATTTTATCTATATTAAGATTATCGCATTCTCTTAAAGTATTAAAAAGATTTTTGGCTATTAAGTTTAAGTTTTGTCTACTACCAATATTTAAAGTATTAAATGATGAATAATTATTTATAGTTTCACTAGATGCAATTACAATAGATTTTATATTATTTTCTTTGTCATTTTTTAAAGATTTTAATATATAATGTACAATATTGTTAATTTCTCCATCAACTATAAAGACATCTCCTAAAGGAGCATAATGTTTATATTTCATACCTGGTGATTTTGGTAATAGATTAAGATTAGTATCTGTAATAGCTTTATCAATAGTAACATTAGTTATAACAGTTTCCAACATTTCTTTTGTTATACTACCAGGTCTTAGAATATTTATATTATCATAAAAAACTTCAACAACAGTAGATTCTATGCCAAAGGCACAACTACCACCATCTATAATCATATCTATTTTACCATTTAAGTCTTTATAGACGTGGGTTGCTAGGGTAGGGCTTGGTTTTGTAGAAGTGTTTGCACTAGGGGCTGCTAAAGGAAAACCACATTCTTTTATTAAAGATAGTGCAATTTTGTTATTAGGCATTCTTATAGCTACAGTGTCCAAACCACCAGATGTTGTTATTGGTATTATAGAGCTTTTTTTTAATATAATTGTTAAAGCACCAGGCCAAAATTTATCCATTAAAATAAGAGCATTTTTAGGAACACTATCTACAAGAGGGTAAATATCATTTTTATCTGCTATATGGACAATAAGTGGGTTGTCAGAGGGACGCCCTTTTGCTATATATATTTTTTTTACAGCATCTTCTTTTAGAGCATTTGCTCCAAGTCCATATACAGTTTCTGTAGGGAAAGCCACCAATCCATTATTTTTTAAAATATTAGCCGCCTTTTTTAAGGCGACTATATTTTTACTAGGATTTAAGCTATCAACTTTTTCAAATACTGTATTATGCAATTTAGTTAGCACCACAACATTTTTTATATTTTTTACCACTTCCACAAGGACAAGGGTCATTTCTTTCTATTTTTGGCTCTCTAACAAATGTAGTAGAGCTTCTTTGACCTTTAAATAGTGTTTTTAATTGCTCTTCTGTAAATATATTTTTCCATTCTGGAAGGTTATAAAGATGGTCTGCTTTATATTCTACCATTTTTTTATATAAAGTTTCAAAGTCTATATTTATACAAACTTGGCTATCTTCTGATAATTCTTCTAATTTAACTTTTTCAGGTTGGATATCGTTAATACCATCAACAAAACCTATAAAATATTCAATAGGCATATCAAATTTTTCTGCAAGTTGTTTTACAGTGCCTTCAATTTTTTCAACTTTTTCATTTAAGATATATTCATATATTTTTTGTTCTTTTGGCATAAAGTCATTCCAAAAGGCATTGTTAATTCTACCATCTTGTGTATATGCTTTTTTAAACCAGCTTTCGTATAAGTTCATTTTTTATCCTCCTTAAAATACAACTATAATGATAATTAGCTTTGTTAGGTATATTTATAAAAGCGTATATATTGTATTTACAAAATTTAAATCTTATATATTTTACAATAAAAATTGAAAAATGTCTATATAAATATACTAAATTTAATAAATTTAGATATAATAATAAATATTATACCCTATTTTTAGCGATTATACAATATAAAAATTAGCCTAGAGCAACCTTTAAAAGTTCATTTATATTAGAAACAGGCGATATTTTTATATCTTTTATAGAAGAAACTTCCTTTAAGTTATCTTTTGGTATAATAACTTTTTCAAAACCTAGCTTTAGAGCTTCCATAACACGTTTTTCGCAAAAAGATACTGCTCTTAGCTCGCCTGATAATCCAATCTCTCCAAATATTAAAGTTTTTGCATCAATAGGTTTGTTTTTATAGCTAGATACAATAGAGCAAGCAACAGATGCATCTAATGCAGGCTCTAATATTTTTATACCACCAGCTAAATTAACATAAACATCATATGAGCCTAGCTGTAAATTTAATTTTTTTTCTAAAACGGCTATAAGCAGGATAATACGGTTAAAATCCATACCTGTTGCCATTCGCCTTGGAATATTAAAAGTTGTATAGCTAACAAGAGATTGAACTTCTGCAAGTATTGGTCTTGTACCTTCTATGCTACAAGTTACAGAAGAACCATTAGCACCAATAGGACGCCCAGATAGCATATATTCTGATGGGTTGTTTATTTCTACAAGTCCTATTTGACGCATTTCAAACACACCAATTTCATTTGTAGAGCCAAATCTATTTTTTACAGCCCTTAGTATACGATAGCTTGCAAGCCTTTCTCCTTCAAAATATAAAACAGTATCTACCATATGCTCTAATATTCTAGGTCCTGCTATTGCACCATCTTTAGTAACGTGTCCAACTATAAATATAGAAATGTTATCTCCTTTACCTATACGCATTATCCTTGCAGTACATTCTCTAACTTGTGTTACGCTACCAGGGGCAGAAGATAAATCATCTAAAAATACAGTTTGTATAGAGTCTATAATAACTAAATCTGGAGATAGCTCTTTTATAGTATTCTCTATTATATTAAAGTTTGTTTCTGACAAGAGTAAGAGATTTTTGGTTGATATATTTAGCCTAGTAGCTCTAAGCTTTATTTGTTGTGCAGATTCTTCTCCAGATACATATAATATTTTTTTGCCAGATTCTCCTATTGCCTCACATATTTGTAAAAGTAGGGTAGATTTACCAATACCAGGGTCACCACCTACAAGTGTTAAAGAACCTTGTACTATTCCACCACCTAAAACTCTATCTAGTTCACCTATTTTTGTTTTTGTCCTCACTTCGCTAATAGGGGCTATACTTTCTAAATCAAGTGCTTTATTTGTAGCAGAAATTTTATTAGATTTAGACGTTGTATTTTCTATAATTTCTTCAGAAAATGTAGAAAAGTTATTACAAGATGGGCATCTACCGAGCCATTTACCTGTTTCGTACCCACATTCTTGACATATATATTTTGTTTTAATTTTTGCCATAAAAACTCCTTATGATTTAATTATAATATTAATATTTCCATTGTCTAGTAGTATTAAATCTGCTAATTTTTCTTTTTTATCTTTTGGGTCTATAATTTTTTTATTTGTAATTTTTTTATCTTGTATAATAGATTTAGCAATTTCTTTATGGATAAAAATATTATATTTTTCTAAATGATTTTTCCAGATAGTAAATTTGCAACCACTTTTCCAATTTGAACAATAAAATGCTTTACTGTTTTCTAGAATATCATTATTACATTTTGGGCATAAACCAAATTTTTCTAAAGATTTATATTTATCAGATTTTTTGTAGTCGGAATATTTTTTTTCATCAAATATAATATTATCATTAGATTTTTTGGCATAGTCTACAATAAAATTTACATATCTTCCTATACTATCCATAAACATTTTTGGTTGCATACTTCCTTTAGATATAGATGATAACCCTTTTTCCCATTTTCCTGTTGTTTCTGGAGATTTTAGCTCTTTTGGTACAATTTCTATAAGTTTTACACCTTTTTGTGTTGGGATAAGGGATTTTCCTTTTCTTTGCACATACCCAACTTTTATTAAACGTTCTATAATAGAAGCTCTTGTAGCAGGTGTACCAAGTCCAGATTCTTTTAAATTTTCTTTTAATTCTTCATTTTCTATAAATCTTCCAGCATTTTCCATAGCGGAGAGTAATGTTGCCTCATTATATGGTTTAGGAGGGGTAGTTTTTTTAGTTAATATATTAGATTTTTCGTTAAAGACTTCTTTCCCTATTTCTACATTTGGCAAAATTATTTCTTCCTTTTTATCTTTTTCTGTTTTTATATTAAGTTTTGTAAAGCCTTCATTTATTATAGTTGTACCTTTTGTTAAAAATAAATGATTATCTATTTTTGTAGTAATTTTGGTAATGCTATATACATAGGCAGGGTAAAATACAGCTATAAAACGTCTTACTATAAGGTCATATACATTAAATTCGTCTTTAGATAAAGAAGAAATATTTATGTTTTGTAATGTAGGTATAATTGCGTGGTGGTCAGTTACCTTGTTATCATCTATTATACGGTTTGTTATAGGAAGATTATCTAATGATAAAACATATTCTAAAAAGTGGTTATAATGGTCAGTATTTTTTAAAACTTGTAATATAGGTTTAAGCTTAGATGCCATATCTTTAGATAAATATCTACTATCTGTTCTAGGATATGTAATAAGCTTTCTTTTTTCATATAAATCTTGTGCTATTGACAAAGTTTTTTGGGCAGAATAGGAAAATTTTTTATTACAATCTCTTTGTAGCTCTGTCAAGTCATATAATAGTGGTGGAGGTTGTTTTTTTGTTTCTTTTTCTATATTATTTACAATACCATTTTTATTTTTTATATAATTTAAAATATTAGTAGCTTTTGCTTTATCTAATATTTTAGTTTCATTTTTATTATCTATCCATATTCCCTTATAAAATTGAGAATTTTCATCTAATGTTTTAAAATGTGCCTCTATCTCAAAGTATTCTTGTACATTAAAATTTTCAATTTCTTTATATCTTTCTACAATTATAGCAAGGGTAGGGGTTTGAACACGCCCAATAGATAGTAAAGAATGAAATTTTATAGTAAATGCACGTGAGGCATTTATACCAACTAGCCAATCGGCTTCTGACCTACATTTTGCAGATAAATATAGGTTGTCATACTCTTTACTGTCTTTTAAATTTTCAAATCCTTCTTTAATAGCTTCATAAGTCATACTAGATATCCAAAGTCTTTTAAAAGGTTTTTTACATTTTGTTAGCTCATATATATATCTAAATATAAGTTCTCCCTCACGACCACTATCTGTTGCACATATAAGCTCTGTTACATTTTTAGAATTTATAAGGGTTTTTAATACTTTAAATTGTTGTCTAGTATTTTTTATAGATTTTAGCTTTAATTTATCAGGAATTATAGGAAGTGTAGACATATCCCATTTTTTTAAAGTTTCGTCATATTCCTCTGGTTCGTAAAGTGTAACAAGATGTCCAATTGCCCAAGATATAATATATTTATCATTATAAAAGTATCCATCACCTTTTTTTGTACAATTTAATACCTTTGCTATATCTCTAGCTACAGAAGGTTTTTCTGCAATAACTAAACAATTCATATATTTCTCCTTAAATATAAACTATTTATTTAAATTTTGTATAAATTTTTTTATGCGAGATAAAGCTTCTTTTATTTCTTCTATAGAATAGGCATAAGAGCATCGTATAAAGCCTTCGCCACATTCTCCAAATGCAGTACCAGGTACAATAGCTACTTTTTGTTGGTATACAAGTTTTTCACAAAATTCTTGAGAAGAAAGTCCAGTAGATTTTATACAAGGGAAAAGATAAAAAGCACCTAAAGCTTCAAAACATTCAAGCCCCATTTCTCTAAAACCATTTAACATAAATTTTCTTCTCATATTATATTCTTTACGCATTTTATGAACATTTTCTATACAAGATGATAAAGCCTCAATACCAGCATATTGGCTCATAGTAGGAGCACACATTATAATGTATTGATGTATTTTTGTCATAGCAGATATAATATCCTTAGGGCCAACTGCAAATCCAAGACGCCAGCCAGTCATAGCAAAAGATTTTGAAAATCCATTTAAAACTACTGTTTTTTCATACATACCGTCAAACTGTGATATAGAGGTATGTTTTTTATTTTCATAAGTAAGCTCTGAATATATTTCATCGCTAATAACTAAAATATTTTTGTCTTTTAAAATATTAGCTATTTTTTCTAAATCTTCTTTTTCCATAATAGCACCAGTAGGGTTATTAGGATAAGAAATAATAATAGCTTTAGTTTTACTAGATAGCTTAGGAAGTATATCTTCAGGTGTTAGTTTAAAGTTATTTTCTGATTTTGTGTTTATAACAACAGGTATACCACCACACATAGTTATACAAGGTTTGTAAGACACAAAGCAAGGTTCTACTACCAAAACTTCGTCATTAGGGCAAACTACTGCTCTAAGTGCAAGGTCTATACCCTCGCTAGCACCCACAGTAACCAAAACTTGACTTTTAGCACAATAGTCAACATTTATTGTATTTTTTATATAATTAGATATTTTTTCTCTAAGCTCTATAAGCCCAGCGTTAGACGTATATGTTGTTTTACCTTGTTCTAGTGTATATATTGCTTTTTCTGTACAAGCCCAAGGAGTGTTAAAATCTGGCTCTCCCACACCAAGAGAGATAACTCCTTCTACTTCGCTTGCTATATCAAAAAATTTTCTAATACCAGAATAAGGTATATCTTGTATATGCTTTGATACCAAACTCAAGGTGATATTATAATCCTTTCGTCATTTGGTGTGTTTTCGTCTATTATAACTCCGTGGTCTTTATATTTTTTTAATACAAAATGTGTAGATGTACTAAGTACACAATCTAATGTAGCTAATTTGCTAGATACAAAAGATGATATATCTTTAATGTTTTTTCCCTCTACTACTATTAATAAGTCGAATGTACCAGACATAAGATATAAAGATTTAACCTCATCAAAACTATATATTCTTTTTGCTATTTTATCGAAGCCTTGCTCTCTTTGAGGAGTAACTTTAACCTCTATTAATGAGGTAATATATTCTCCTTCTTTATTTGTTTTATCCCAGTTTATAAGGGTTGTATAACCACATATAGTTTTATTTTTTTCTAAATTTTTAACAGTATTTTCTATATGTTCTTTTGTAGTACCTAGCATATTTGCCATATCTTCAAAGGAAATTCTACTGTTTTTTTCTAATAATTCTAGTATATCATTTTCCATAAAAATCTCCTTATACATCAAATTTTTTAATAAATCCAATACCTATAGCAGTAGCACCTGTATGTGCTCCTATTGTTATACCAATATCAAATATAGGGTAGCTTAGGCTAATATCATATTTTTCTTTTAGTAGTTTTTCAAGCTCTATAGCTTCATCTTCGCAATAGGCGTGTGCTATTGCTATTTGATAGTTGTTAATATCTTCTTTTATATATTCATTAAATATCTTTAAAATTTCTGAAAGGGATTTTTTTCTACCACGAACTTTAGAATGGGGCTGTAAAACACCTTCATCTAATAATAAAATAGGCTTTATATTAAGTAAGTTTCCAGCAAGGGCAGAGGCTTTTCCTATTCTTCCACCTTTTTGAAGGTATTCTAATGTGTCTATTGTAAAAATTATAATGCCTTCATTTTTTAATATTTCCATTTTTTCGTATGTTTCTTCCAAAGAAAATCCTGCTCTTTGCATTTTAGCTGCTTCTACAACTAATAATCCTTGAGCAACAGTAGCTTTTCTGGAATCGATTACTAATATTTTTCTATCTGGGTAATCTTCTAACATTATATTAGCAGCATTTACAGCACTTTGATAAGAACCACTAAAGTCAGATGTTAGTGTAAAACATAAAATATCTAATCCATTGTCAAGATGTTTTCTAAAATGGTTACAATAGTCTTCCATAGACGGTAAAGATGTTTTTGGAATTATTTTTTCTTTTGTAATTTTTTCATAAAAGTCATTTATATTAATATCTATATTTTCTCTTAAATAATTTTCTTTATCAAATGAAACGTAAAAAGGTACTATATCTATGTTATATTCATTTTTTAAATTTTCTGGTAAGTCACAAGAACTATCTGATAGAATAATAAAATTTTGCATATAAACCTCCTATATTAAATAGATTATACTATAATTTTAAATATATGTACAAACAATGTCAATAATTTATTTATATATTAACAAAATAGAATAAAATTAAAGTAGACTGAAGACAAAATATCATTAAATCAAATTATTTTTCATTTTTATATTCTATTTATAGGGTATAAAAATTTTAATCACAATATGGGAATTTGCCTTTCATTGTGTAAAAAGCTAGATTTCAAGGGGCTTTAGCCCTTGTGCGAAGAAATCAGCTTTTCTACCCTAGATTATCTCAAAAAAATAAATTTGTTATTTTTTTGAAGGGATTGTAGACTTTGTCTACAACTTAAAATTAAAGTAAAGTAGATAAATATTAAAAATATAATTATGGTAAAAGTAGTGAAAAAAGCCATTACTATAAAAAAATAGACAATACATTTATCTTATATATAAATAAAAGATAAAAAATAGCTAAATAAGTTAAAAATCATTTAATTTAGGTCTTTTAATTATGATAATTATATGGTATAATACATATGATTTTTTGATAATGTTGTTTATATCATTAAAAAAATTATAATTAATATTAATTTTTAGGAGAGTGATTTTACTTGGATCCCGCCAATTTGCAGATTATAATTTTAATAATCTTAATTGTGTTATCAGCTTTTTTCTCTATGTCAGAAACAGCTCTTACATCTATTAGCAAAATAAGACTTAGAACTATGGTTGATGAAAACGTAAAAAATGCTAAACTTATACAAAGTGTTTTAGAAGAACCAGGCAAGCTATTAAGTGCAATATTAATAGGTAATAACCTTGTTAATATTGGTGCATCTTCTCTTGCAACAGCCATTATTGTGGACAAATATGGTAGTAAAGGTATTGGTATTGCAACTGGTGTACTTACAATAGTTATACTTATATTTGGAGAAATTACACCAAAAACTTTTGCTACAAAAAATGCAGAAAAAATTTCTCTTGTTGTTATAAAATCTATAAAATTTTGTATGGTAATTTTTACACCTTTTATATTTGTTTTAAATATTGTTACTAGTTTTATATTAAGAATTTTAGGTGTAAAAAAAGATGATAAAACACCAATTATTACAGAGTCTGAGCTTATAACAATGGTTAATGTTAGCCACGAAGAAGGTGTTTTACAAATAGATGAAAGAGAAATGATTAACAATGTGGTGTATTTTGCAAATAGTGATGCAGAAGATATTATGACACCTAGGACAGATATTATAGCAGTTAGTGTAGATGTAACAGAAGATGAGCTTAGAGCTTTGTTTAAGGAAGAAACATTCTCTAGAATGCCTGTATATGAAGATACAATAGATAACATCATAGGTATAATCTCTTTAAAAGATTTACTATTTGTAGATGAGTCTAAACAATTTGATATAAGAGATTATATGAGAGAGCCTTTCTTTACTTACGAATCTAAATGTCTTAGAGAGCTTTTTGCAGAAATGCGTGTAAATAGAATACCTATGGCTATTATTTTAGATGAATATGGTGGTACATCTGGTATAGTTACTCTTGAAGATTTGCTAGAGGAAATAGTAGGAGATTTAGCAGATGAATATGATGAGCACAATGAAGAAATAAAATTGGTAAAAGATAATGAGTATATTATAGAAGGTGCTACAAAAATAGAAGATGTAAATGATATTTTAGGGACAAAATTTGCATCAGAAGATTTTGATTCTATTGGTGGACTTATAATAGAGAGTTTTGGAAAGTTTCCAGATAAGGGTGACTCTATAAATATAGAAAATGTTAAATTTATAATAGAAGAAATAGAAAAAAATAGAATAGAAAAGGTTATAGCTTTAATAGATGTTAAAGATAGCCAAGATAATGCAGAATAAAATAAAAGGTGCTAAAAACTAGCACCTTTTATTTTTAAATACAAAGTATTTAAAAAATTGATTGAAAACTTTATATTAATTTTTAATTTTTTTGTTTTCATATAAATATCTTGCTATGTATATAGCAGGCGTATCTAATATACTTGTTATTATAAATATAATGTAGCTAGATTTAAAGATACTAATTAGCGTAGGCATATCATATGTACCATAAAAAGCAAATAGTGTAAATAATAAAGAATTTATAAGCTGAGATATTAATGTAGAGCCATTATTTCTAAGCCAAAGATACCTTTTTTTATCACCACTTATTTTTTCTGTAAAAGCCCACCATTTATGGTATACCCAAACATCAAAAAATTGGCTTATAGCATATACTACTAAGCTAGCTATCATAATTCTAGGAGTATTAGAAAATAGTACTTTAAAATGCTCATCTAAACCATTAGTAACATCGTATAACAGCCAACTTTGTGATAAAATAACAAACGATATAGATGTTAATATCCCTACTAAAACAGCCTTTTTAGATTCTTTTTTACCATAAAATTCGCTTAATATATCTGTTGCTAAAAAGCTAGCTCCAAACAGTATATTGCCAAGAGTTTGCTCTAAAGAAAATGCTTTTATAACCAATAAAACTTCTATATTAGCAGTTATTGTAGCGAAAACTGTAAAGCATAAAAGACCTTTATTTCCAAAAAGGTAAAACCATAATAAAACAAAACCATAAATAACAAATACGGATAATATTAAAAGAACTTCATTACTAATCATTTTTATTACCTCCCACACCAAAATCTGTATTATTTAATAAAATATCTACCCTAGTATTATTTTTATATATAGGATAAATATGATTTATAAAATTATTGATTGTATTAGGGTCTGGCTTAATTTTAGTTTTATTTTCAACCATTATGTTTACACATATTCTTTCAAAATGTTCAAGACCTATTGCTATATCTTTAAGCATAAAGTCTAAACTTTGTCCTGGTAACCCTTGTAGCAAGCATACTTCGTCAAAATATTCTTTTATTATAGTTACATCTTTTTCTTCTATACCTTTATTTAAAAAGCTTTCCCTATAATAATAATCAAATGTTTCCATACCTATTTTAGTTTTAATTTTTATTCCAATATTATTAAAATGCTCTTTTAAAGGTGCTATTTCATCTTTATGTGCCCAATGGCATTCAAAATGTAATGTATTAATATTTTTTTGTATACACACATCTTCAATTTTTTTCATAGTTTTTTTATCTAAATCTACAAAGCTACCAGAGTTAACAACTTCTAAAGTATTATATTTACCAGTAACTTTATTTAGCTCTTGTTCATTTATTTTAAAACAGTATTCTTCATCTTTGTTAAAATCTGTATGATAATCACAAAAGCTACATTTTTTCCATTTACAACCACTACCCATAAGAAGTAAAATTTCACGTTTATTTTTATCTTCTATGGTGGAATACCTAATTAAATTATCCATAAAATCCTCCATTTTTAAAGACAGTTACCCAAAAACTAAAATCAAATTAAAAATAGAAAATTTTATAAATATTTTATTATAAAATATAAGTTATATATTAATTTAAAATAAAAAAGAGCTACATACATAGCTCAAATTAACATAAAAAATAAACCAAAATAATGGCTTATGTAAAAAATTTAATTTGACCTAGTTTTGTTTAAAGACAGGAGGGTTTCGAACTGTCTATTAATAATTTTAACGATAATTTTATAATTATCGTTAAAATTATACCATATAAATTATATAAAAACAATATATAATTACATCATTTTTATAAATTCTTTTTTTAGTCTATTAATTATCCTTTTTTCTAGCCTAGATATATAAGATTGAGATATGCCAAGTATATCTGCAACTTCTTTTTGAGTTTTTTCTATACCATCAGTAAATATACCATACCTAAGTTCTATAATAATACGTTCTCTATCATCTAATTTTTTTATAGCTTTTTTTAAAAGGTCTCTATCTACTTCTTCTTCTAAATTTTTATAGATAATATCTACCTCTGTACCTAGTATATCAGATAGTAATAGCTCGTTACCTTCCCAGTCAACATTTAAAGGTTCGTCTATAGATATTTCTGTTTTTGTTTTAGTATTTCTTCTAAGATACATAAGTATTTCATTTTCTATACACCTAGTGGCATATGTAGCTAATTTTATATTTTTATCACATTTAAAGGTGTTAATAGCTTTAATAAGACCTATACTCCCTATGGAGATTAAATCTTCTACATTAACACCTGTATTTTCAAATTTTCTAGCTATATATACAACAAGTCTTAAGTTTCTTTCTATAAGTTTAGACTTAGCCATTTCATCTTCATCTGTACCTAAAAGAGATATCATTTCTGCTTCTTCATCATTGGTTAAAGGGGGAGGTAGTACATCTGCACCACCTATATAAAATATACTATCCTCATCTTGCTCTCTAAATATATTTATAATATTTTTTAATATACTTTTCATACCAAGCATAACACCACCTCCATTTTTATATTTAGTTAAATATTAGCTCAGGGTTTAAAAGGGCATTATAAAAATTATCATTGGATAGGTTAAAATTTGATATAGCAATAATAACATCTTTTAATATAATTTTATTTTCTATATGTATTTCTAGCTTATCTATTTTTGTACCAATTAAAAGTCCATTTTCTTTACCAACGCTTTTAAAAGGTATAAGACGTATGTCAGATGTGTATCCTAGCTCTAGTAGTTTATTTAAATTATCTTCTTGTTTTTCATAAAAAATAGCTTTTAATTTTTCTGGAAGTATCGGCTTTATAGCAACAAATTCTGCTATTATAACAGGTTTTTTTGTTATAGGTTCTTTTAAATTATTGCCAGTATCTAAAAGTGCATTTAATGTTACATTAGTATCATTTTTATATAGAGTAATATTGTAAAAGCTTTGTTTTTTTATAAAAATTCTTTTATACCAGTTTAAAAAAACTTTAATAATTATGTATGTACATACAATAGATAAAACTAAAAATTTTAATGGGAAATTATGTAAAGTATTGGTTAAAAAATAGTTAAAATTGGTATAATAAAATATAGCTATACTACCTCCACCAACGCAAAATGCTACTATATTTACCAATAAAAATAATTTAAAAAAATCTTTAATATTTTTAGGCTTAAAGCTAATAAAAATAGATAAAATAAAAATAAGTGATATTACAAAAATGCTTAAAAACTTATTATATGGTATAAAAATAATGGTTAATATATAAAGGAGTGTTGCAAAAATTGCACCAAATGCAATTCTTTTTAAAGAAATTTTATTTTTAATAAGTTTGTTTACTATGAAAAATATAAAATATACCATAATAAAATTTATTAAAAATAAAACGTCTACATAAATTTCTATTTGCATTAAATCCCCCCAAAAGCTTTTATACATAAAATTATATAAACAAAGTAAAGAAAAATTTGCTATATTTTGGGCTTAAAATATAAAAATAGCTCGACATTTAGATAAAAAAAAAGAGCTATAAGCTCTCTTTTTTACTACGTTCATCATAATCATCTAAAAAGTTGTAGGAAGTACCATCTTTATGATAGCCAATAATTGTACTTAAATTTACATTTTCTACACTATTAAAGATATTTTTTTCTATATTAGGGTTATCTTGTCTAAGTTTTCTTATAAGATTTTTAATGTTTTGGCGTGTAGAACCGCTGTCATCGCTGTTTGTGTATGCTATATTTTCTGTAAACCTACAACCACATCTTAAAAAGTTTAAGTTATGGTATTTAGCCCAAGCTATAATATCTTCTTCTCTAACCATATATAAAGGTCTTATAAGCTCCATACCTTCAAAATTAAGGCTATGAAGCTTTGGCATCATAGTTTGTACTTGTCCACCATATATCATACCCATAAGTATTGTTTCTATAACATCATCGAAGTGATGTCCTAGTGCTATTTTGTTACAACCAAGCTCTTTAGCTTTACTATATAAGTGGCCACGACGCATTCTGGCACAAAGGTAACAAGGGTTTTCTTCTATATCTACCACTATATCAAAAATATCTGTATCAAAAACATTAATAGGTATATTTAAAGTTTTAGCATTTTGCAAAATCATATTAAGATTCTCTTGGCTATATCCTGGGTTCATAACTATAAATTTTAAATCGAAATGGAACTTACCGTGTTTTTGTAGCTCTTGCATAAGCTTAGCTAAAAGCATAGAATCTTTACCACCAGATATACAAACAGCTATTTTGTCGTTTTCTTTTATAAGGTCGTATTTTTGGACTCCTTTTATAAATCCACGCCATATAGTTTTTCTAAATTTTTTTATTATGCTTCTTTCTATTTCATTAAGTTTTTCTCTTTCCAAAGTATTTCTCCTAATTTTATTCTATAATAATATTTTTAAATTTTTTACAAATTTTATTGGTATTTTTAGTATCATTAGATAAAATTTTTATTATTTTATCGTCATAAAAATTAAATAATATATGCTTGTTAGTATCTAAAAAAAATACTGATGAAGATAATTCATTAAATCCAGCATTATTTAAAAATAAAATTTCTTTAATAAGATTTTTTATTTTTATACGTTCATTAGATAAGTCCCAGCAGAAAGCTATTGTTTCTGTTAAAATATTATCTTCGTTATTATAGAGGTATTTTTTCATAATAGCAGGTTTTTTTAACTTGCATATATTAATAAATCTATTTAAAATATTTATTGATTGTTCTAAATCCAAATCATTATTTTTTTTATATAAAAAGTCTACTTTAAATAATAAAGTATCAAATTTAAAAGATTTATATAATTTTAAGCTATTTTTAAGACCATTTTTATAATTTGTTATATTATCACACATTAAAACATTTAAATAATTAGATGTATAGTCTATAGGGAAATTTATATCTAATTGTTTAAAAGTATATTTTATTTTAGATGACAGCATATTTATCCTTTCTTATGTTATCTAGTTATTAATGCTACACATTCTATATGAGTAGTCATACAAAACATATCTACAGGTTGTATTTTAGCTAGTTTAAAGCCAAAATTAGATAAATAATCTATATCTCTAGCTAGAGTAGCATTATCACAAGATACATATACAAGTTTTTTTATAGATGTTTTAGATATTGCATCTAATAATATTTTATCACAACCCTTTCTTGGAGGGTCTACAACTATAACATCTGGACATATATTTTCTTTAAATATTAGCTTTGGTATAACGTCTTCAGACTTTCCTACAAAAAATTCTGCATTGTTTATGTTATTAAGCTCTGCATTAGATATAGCATTTTTAATAGCATCTGGTACAATTTCTATACCATATACTTTTTTGCAATTTTTAGCCAAAAACAGAGATATAGTGCCTATACCACAATAGGCATCAAATACAATTTCATTACCAGTTAAATTGCAAAAGTTTAAGGCTATTTCATATAAAACTTCTGTTTGAATAGGGTTTACTTGGTAAAAGGATAGGGGGGATATATTAAATTTTAAGTCTTTTATATAGTCTACAATATATCCTTTGCCCATAATGGTTTCTGTTTTATCGCCTAAAATAACATTGTTATTGATAGTATTGTAGTTTATAACAATGCTATCTAGATTAGGTATAGTTTTAAAATTTTCTATTAGTAAATCTTTATATAAAAATTTATTATTATTTACTACAATACATATTAAAAGTTCGTTTGTTTTATTTCCTACCCTAGTTACTATATGTCTTAAATCACCTTTACCTGTGTTTTCATCATATATAGAAATATTACTTTCTTTTATAAAATCTTTAAATTTTTGTATAATAACGTTATTTATAGGATTTTGTATTATGCAATTATCTATATTTATTATATTGTGAGAACGAGGTTTATAAAAGCCTATATTAACGTTATCGGTAAAATTTATAGGAAAGCTAGCCTTATTTCTATAATTAAAAGGTATATCCATACCAATAGCTTTAGGAACTTTTACATTATCTATTTTTGCAATTTTTTTTAGGTTAGATTGTACAAATTTAGATTTTATTTTAAGTTGTTCATCATAAGAAAGATGAAGAAGATTACAACCACCACATTTGCCAAAATGTTTACAATGTGGATTTTGTCTATAAGGAGATGGTTTTATTATATTTATAATTTTGCCATATCCATAGTTTTTTTTGACTTTAATAATTTTTATATGAACAGTTTCATTAGGTAATGCTCCATCTACAAATATAGTAAAATTATCTATTTTTCCAATACCTTCTCCATTTATGCCAATATCTATTATATCTATATCAAAATAAACATTTTTTTTAATTTCCATTTTTAGTACCTTTTTTATTATCTATTTTATCTGAGTTTAAATATTGTTGTAAAGCTTTAGCTAAAATTTTTTCATCTGTTATATTTAACACTCGTTCTATATTTTTTTTATCAAAATTTTTATTGGTTTCATTCATAAAATCACCTTTTAAGTATTAAAGATTATCATAAAAATCACAAACAGTTTGTCTACACATACAATATTTACAATGGGAAAAACTACAAGTAGCTTCTCCTTTACCTGTTTTTAACATATAACGCATATCTTCTAAAACATTTAAAAGATATTTTCTTAGATACCTTGTATTTTTTACAACAAAACAATAGTCATTATATATAAGTTTACCTTTTTTTACCTTATATCCATATAAATCTTCAATAATAAGGAAGTATGCTACAAGCTGTAATAAATCTCCAGTATGAGGCATAGGGTCATCTTTTATGCTACCACTTTTAAGCTCTATTACATAACATTTATTAAATTTTTTGTACACAAAATCTGGTTTACCTTGTATATTATATTTTTCGGAAAAAAGTAACTTTTTGTATATAACATTAGGTTTTTTGTTTTTTGTATTTTGGTCTGTATAAAAAAGGATATAACCAAAAGGTGTTAAACTTTTAGATTTGCTTTTTTTTATAGGCTTAGGTCTTATTAAAAGTAAAGATATAAAGATTAATATTATTATAATATACCACATATTTTAAGCCCCAATAATAATAAAATAGTAAGTATAGTTAGTAATAAAAACTTAATTGTTAGTTTAATTTTTCTTTTAATAAGAAAAGTATCGTGAAAATTTACACCTTTTTTAAAGTTATCTATTGTTTTGTATGTAAACCCCAATTCTTCGTTTCGCTTTTTGTACCTTTCTCTAATATATTTTTTACCATATAGCCTTTCGTAGTACCAGCTATATTGACAATAACAATATTTATTTATCTCACTAGCAGATATTTTTTCATTGCTATTATTCATTAAAAATTAGACTTTCTAAGATTTCTAGCTAACATTTTATGATAGCCAACCCAGTTGCCAGTTGTATTATCAGAAAAGATAGCTTCTTCGTACATTTTAATTTTTGCATCTAGTTCATCTGCACAATGTAAGATAAATGCTTCAATAGTTTTTGGTCTTTTTGGAGAGCCAAATTCATATTCGCCGTGGTGAGAAAGTACACTGTGTTTTAAAAGCGATTGTAGTTGATGAGGAAAGTCTGGTATTTTACTACATTCTTTTGTTATAAGCTCTGTACCTATTATTATATGTCCTAAAAGCTGTCCGTCATCTGTGTAGTCGTTATCTGGAAAAGGAGAAAGCTCAAACATTTTGCCTACATCGTGTAAAAGAGCAGAGGCTATTAGTAAATCTCTATTTACATAGTCATAATGATTAGATAAAAAGTTACATATTTCACATATAGATAAACAATGCTCTAAAAGTCCACCCATATAGTTATGGTGCATACTTTTAGCAGCAGAATGTGTCTTAAACCTTTCTCTTAGTTGGTCATTTTTTATATAAATATTTTCTAATAAAGTTTTTATATGATTATTTTGTAAACTAGATATAATGTTTACTATTTTTTGGTAAAGCTCTTCTATATTTTTGTCAGTAGAAGGAATATAGTCCATAGGGTCATATTCACCTTCTTGGCTACGTCTTATTTTTCTTATAGTCAGCTGAGGTTCGTTTTGATATGATAAAACACTAGCATCTATTTTTATAAAGTCGTTTTCTTCAAAACTTTGGATATTGTTATTAAGCTCCCAAACCTTTGCATTAATAGTGCCTGTTTTATCTTGAAGCAATAAAGAAAGGTAGTTTTTTCCAGAACGAGATTTTAAAGTTTGCTTTTTTTTGCAAAGATAGTGTTCCACTACTGTTTCATCTATTTTTAAATCTGATATATATCTCATTAATAGTCCTCCAAATATTTTATAATATAAATATACTATGTAAATAGGAATTAGTCAAACTTTTTAAGGGCTTTATTGCTAGAATAATTGAAAAGTTTGCCTTGAAATCTGTTTTCATTAATCATTTTTTGCTCTATCATATCTTTTATTTTCCACCAGCTCATACCCCAGTTTGAAAATAGAGTAAATTCTTCAGGAGCTCTTCCTATAATTCTTTGTATAGCTATATTAGGGGATAGATATTCTAAAAATGTAATAGTTTTTTCTATATAGTCTTCAACGGGTAACATAGAAAATTCTTTGTTTAAATACTGATTTGCAAGGAGAGTATTTTTTTCTATATATAGGGCGTGTAATTTAACAAAATCTGTATTTAACACACTTAAAATTTTGGCCGTTTCTATTGTATCTTCTATTGTATCCCAAGGTAAATTTAATATAACGTGTGTGCATACATTAAATTTATAAGATTTTATAAGATTTACAGACTGGATATATTCTGCTAAAGTGTGTCCTCTATTTATTTTATTTAATGTTTTATAGTTGGCAGTTTGTAAGCCTAGCTCTATTGTTATATCAATATTGTATTTATTTTTTATATCTTTTAAAATATCTAAATAATCTGTGCTTATACAATCTGGCCTAGTAGATATAGAAATATCTACTATATCATCTATTATTGCTTCGTTTACATATTTTTTAAATAATGGCAATGGTATATATGTGTTTGAATAACTTTGAAAATATGCTATATATTTTTTTGCTTTATATTTTTTTTCTATAAGCTCTTTATTTTTTAAAAGTTGCTCCTTAACAGATAGATTAGCAGATAAGTTTTCAAAGCCTACGCCTTCATCTCCACAATAGGTGCAACCTCCAAAGGCTACATTGCCATCTCTATTAGGGCAATTAGTTTCTTTTAATGATATAGGGAGTTTATATACCTTTTCTCCATATTTTTCTTTTAAATATTTTGAATATTCTTTATACATAAAATTCCTTTCTATTTTATAATAATTAATATGAAATATAGTATAATTTTATATAATTATATTAAATTTAAATTATATTTGCAATAAAACTATTGCAATAAATATGATTTTTTGTTAATCTAAAAAACAGAGTAATTTTTTTGTTATTTATAAAAATAAAAATATAAAGAGGTAGGAGCTTTATGGCAAAAAATAATATAAAAAAAACATCTGAATATGGTAATGAGAGTATTACATCTTTAAAAGGTGCAGATAGAGTAAGACTAAGACCAGCCGTAATATTTGGCTCTGATGGTATTTTAGGTTGCAAACACTCTATTTTTGAAATATTATCAAATTCTATAGATGAGGCAAGAGAAGGATTTGGTAGTTTAATTAAAATATCTTATTTTAAAGATAAATCTATATGTATAGAAGATAATGGTAGAGGAATACCAGTAGATTACAATTCTAAGGAAGATAGATACAACTGGGAACTTTTATTTTGTGAACTATATGCAGGTGGTAAATATCTTAATAATAGTGGAGAAAACTACGAATTTAGTTTAGGGCTTAATGGGCTTGGGCTTTGCTCTACACAATATAGCTCAGAGTATATGGACGTAGAAATAATAAGAGATGGGTTTAAATATACACTACATTTTGAAAAGGGCGAAAATGTAGGAGGATTAAAAAAAGAAAAAACTAATTTAAATCATACAGGAAGTAAAATACATTGGCGTCCAGACACAGAAGTTTTTACAGATATAAATATAGAAATAGACTATTTTAAAGAAATATTAAAAAGACAATGTGTTGTAAATGCAGGGCTTAAATTTGAACTTTATGATGAACAAACAAACGAAACATTTAATTTTTGCTACGAACAGGGTGTAAAAGATTATATAAAAGAAATTTCAAATGATAAAAACTTTACAGAACCAGTTTATTATAGCCACGAAACAAAAGGTAAAGACAGGGAAGATAAAGAAGAATATAAGTTAAAATTTGAAATGGCATTTGCTTTTAATAATGAGATAAACTTAGTAGAATATTATCATAACTCTAGCTTTTTAGAATATGGTGGTTCTCCAGATAAAGCTGTAAAATCGGCTTTTGTATTTGCTATTGATAAATATATAAAAGCTAATAATTTATATAAAAAAGATGAAAAGAAAATAGTTTATTCTGATGTGGAAGATAGTTTGATTATGGTTATAAATTCTTTTTCTACACAAACAAGCTATGAAAATCAAACAAAAAAAGCTATAACAAATAAGTTTATACAAGATGCTATGACAGACTTTTTAAAAGAACGCCTTGAAGTTTATTTTATAGAAAATAAGGCAGATGCAGATAAAATAGCAAATCAAGTGCTGATAAATAAAAGAAGTAGAGAAACAGCAGAAAAAACTAGAATAAATATTAAAAAGAAACTAACAGGCTCATTAGATATGAACAATAGAGTAGAAAAGTTTGTTAATTGTAGGTCTAAAGATGTTAACAAAAGAGAAATTTATATAGTGGAAGGGGACTCTGCTCTTGGTGCTTGTATGCAAGGGCGTGATGCAGAATTTCAAGGGATAATGCCTGTAAGAGGGAAAATACTTAATTGCTTAAAGGCTAATTATGATAAAATATTTAATAGTGATATTATAACAGATTTATTAAAAGTACTTGGGTGTGGCGTTGAGCTAAAAACTAAGCATAATAAAGAGCTTAATAGTTTTGATTTAAGCCAACTTAGATGGGATAAAATTATAATATGTACAGATGCAGATGTAGATGGGTTTCAAATAAGAACACTTATTTTAACTATGCTTTATAGATTAGTACCTACATTAATAGAAGAAAAGAAAGTATTTATTGCAGAATCACCTTTATATGAAATTACGGCAGGTAAAAAAACATTTTTTGCTTATTCGGAAAAAGAAAAAGCAGACATAATAGGTAAAATAGATGGTAAATACCATATACAACGCTCTAAAGGGCTTGGGGAAAATGAGCCAGAAATGATGTGGCAAACTACTATGAACCCTAAAACAAGAAAGCTTGTACAAGTTTTACCAGAAGATGTAGAAAAAACAAAAGAAATGTTTGAAATGCTACTTGGAGATAATTTAAAAGGCAGAAAAGAATATATAGAACAAAATGGATATAAGTATATAGACCTTACAGATGTTTAAAATATATAATATAAAGGAGATTTTATGAATAATTATATAGAACAACCAATAACAAAAACATTAGAAACAAACTATATGCCATATGCTATGAGCGTTATTATCTCTAGAGCTATACCAGAAATAGATGGATTTAAGCCCTCTCATAGAAAGCTATTATACACTATGTATCAAATGGGACTTTTAAAAGGGAATAGAAGAAAGTCTACTAATGTTGTTGGAGAAACAATGAAACTTAACCCTCACGGAGATATGGCTATATATGAAACCCTTGTAAGATTAACAAGAGGTAATGACTCTTTGCTTACACCGTTTATAGACTCTAAAGGAAATTTTGGTAAACAATTTTCTAGAGATATGGCTTTTGCAGCATCTAGATATACAGAGGTTAAGTTAGATAGTATATGTCAAGAAATATTTAAAAATATAGACAAAAATACAGTAGATTTTGTAGATAATTATGATGGAACTATGAAAGAACCTGTGCTTTTTCCTACTACTTTTCCTAATATATTAGTTACCAATAATCAAGGGATAGCAGTTAGTATGGCTAGTTCTATATGTAGCTTTAATCTTAAAGAAGTTTGCGATGCTACTATAAAATTTATTAAAAATGAGAAAGTAGATATTAAAAAATATCTTAAGGCTCCAGATTTTTCTAGTGGTGGAGAGCTTATATACAATGAAAAAGAAATAGAAAATATATATAAAACAGGAAGAGGTAGCTTTAAGCTTAGAGGAAAATACAGGGTTGATAAGAAAAATAGCCTTATAGAAATTTATGAAATACCTTATACTACAACTATAGAGGCTATTATTGATAAAATTATTAGCCTTGTTAAAAGTAACAAAATTAAAGAAATAAACGATGTTAGAAATGAAACAGATAAGAATGGACTAAAAATAACTATTGATATTAAAAAAAGCGCTAATCCAGAGCTACTTATGCATAAGTTATATTCTATGACTACTTTAATGGATAGTTTTAGTTGTAACTTTAATGTACTTGTTGGTGGTGTACCTAAAACTATAGGTATAAAACCAATCCTTACAGAATGGCTTAAATTTAGGATAGAATGTATAAAAAGGCAAACGGCTTATGATTTACAAAAGAAAAAAAATAAACACCACCTTTTATCTGGTCTTGCTAAAATATTATTAGATATAGATAAAGCTATTAGAATTATTAGAGATACAGAAGAAGACAGTATGGTTATACCTAATCTTATAAAAGGATTTAAAATAGATGAACAGCAAGCAGAATATATAGCAGAAATAAGGCTTAGAAACCTTAATAAAGAATATCTTTTAAACCGTATAAAAGAGCGTGAACAATTAGAAAAAGATATGAAAGCTTTAGAAGAAATATATGAAAGTGAAGAACTTATTAAAGATATAATATGTACAGAGCTTAAAGAAATAGGTAAAAAATATGGTAAACCTAGAAAAACAGAAATAATATATCACGAGGAAGTAAAAGAAATAGAAGAACACGAGCTTATAGAAGACTATACAGCTAGATTTTTCTTAACAAAAGAAAATTATTTTAAAAAAGTTACTTTAGTTTCTTTACGTTCTTCTGGAGAGCATAAGCTAAAAGATGAGGACACTATCATACAAGAAATAGAAGCTATTAATAAATCTGAAATAATATTTTTTTCTGATAAAGCTAATGTGTATAAAATAAAGGCTTATGATATACCAGAGGTTAAAGTTAGTAATATAGGGCATTATTTACCTAACCTTTTAAATATGGAAGATGATGAAAATATAATATATTTTACTATAACAAATGACTATAAAGGACATATGCTATTTGTGTTTGAAAATGGTAAAATAGCTAAAGTACCTTTAGATGCTTATCAAACAAAAGTAAACAGAAGAAAGCTAATAAATGCTTATAATGATAAATATAAACTTATAAATATTAAGTATATTTTAGATGATATAGACATAATCTTAATTAGAGATAATGACAAGGCTATTCTTTTAAATACTGATAAAATAGAGGAAAAGTCTACAAAATCATCTATGGGGGTTAATATTTTAAATCTTAAGAAAAACAGTAAAGTTACCTATTTTTTGGAAAAAGATGATTTTATATCTGATGATATAGAATATTATCGTTCTAAAGATATACCATCTACAGGGCATTTTATATTAGATAAGGATAAAAATAAAAATAACTTTTTAAAATAAAGTTATAAAAAAAGACCTTTTTACATATATTTTTATAAAAATAGAATATATGGGAGGTCTTTTTTTATGGAAATTTTGAAAAAAGATATTACAATAGATAAAAAAATAGGAAAAGAAACTAGTCAAGTTTTGATAGAAGGAGATATTATTGTACCTGATACAAAGCCAGATATAGACGTAGTATTAGAGGCTAATGGTTCTGCATATATAGATAGTAAAGATATAGTAAATGATAGAATTACTTTTAAAGGTAATTTAGATATAAATGTTTTATTTATTGCAAAAGGGGATAACAAACCTATATACAATATGCAATCTACATATCCTATTAATGATTTTATAAATATGGAAGGCATAGACAAAGATATGACTGTCTTTACTACTTGTAATATTACAAACTTAGATTATAAACTTATAAATGATAGAAAAGTAAGCTTTAGGGCTATTTTAGATGTTACATCTGAAGTTTTGGCTAAAGAAAACATAGAGGCTGTAACTACAATAGATGGACTTGATGAAAATCAAATGAAAGTAACTAATATAAACGTAAATAAAGTTGCTTGTACAAAATTTGACCGTTTTAATATAAAAGATGATATAGAAATATCTAGCGGTAGACCTAATATAAGAGAAATATTAGATATAAATTTTAATATTATTAATAAAGATGTTAGAACTCAGTTAGAAAAAATAAACATATCTGGAGATATTAGAGCTTGTGTTCTTTATAAAAGTGACGAAGAAGATAGTATTATTACATATTTTGAACAAGATATACCTTTTAATGGGTCTATAGAAATAGATGGTGCTACTGATGATATGATAGGCGATGTATATTTAGATATACAAGAGAAAAATATTCAAATTTTAGAAGATGTAGATGGAGAGCCTAGATTAATAGGTATGGATATTTATATTGGTTGTAATATTAAAGTTAGCTATGAAAATGAAATGAATATTTTAGAAGATGCCTATGCTCTTGATAAAAAAATTAATATAGAAAAAAATATACAGAGCTATCCTATGCTTGTTTGCAAAAATAAAAATCAAGCATCAATTAAAGAAGTTGTAAAATTAGATGAAGATTGTCCACCAATTTTACAAGTTTTAAAAGTTTCTGGTAAACCTATTTTAGACAACGTAGAAATTTTAGAAGATAAAATAATTGCAGAGGGGATTTTAGATTGTAAAATACTTTACATTACTAATAATGATGAATATCCTATTCATTGTTTTAATACTATTATACCTTATAGACAAGCTATAGATGCTAAAGGTACTAATCCACAAATGGCTAAAGTAGATATTAATTCTTATATTGAACATATAGGAGTTAATATGATGTCTGATAAAGATGTAGAAATTAGATGTGCTATTAACTTTGATACTTGCGTTTTAAAAGAAAAAGAAGTGGCTTTTATTACAGATGTTATATTTGAAGAAATAGATGAAGAATTTTTAAATAGTATTGCTAGTATGATTATTTATGTTGTACAATCTGGTGATACTCTTTGGGATTTAGCTAAAAAATTTAATACAACAGTAGATGATATAGTAGAGCTTAATGATATAGAAAATCCCGATTTAATTTATCCAGGGCAAAAATTATTAATACTTAAAAAAGTGTGTTAAAATATTATAATTTATATTATGTAAAGTCACCCATTAAATAGGTGGCTTTATTTTAATATTATAAAATATACAAATGTATGAAATTTATATTATATTTTAAAATGTTTGTAATAAGTGATACGATTAATATTTAAAATTCTATATAAAGTTTTAATAGAATTATGAAAACGAAGGGTATGTACAGCATCTAATCTTTTGTTTGAGGAAAGCGTGAATATGGCAATAGCTTTTTTATATTAAATTCTCCTCTTCAAGAAGAGCATTACCCTTTTGTAATTTATGAATTTGTTTAGCATAAATAATAGTAGCACCATAAATTTTAACAGAGAAAATTGCTTTATACATTTAGCAATACCACAAAAATAGACACCATATTTACAACTAAGCTAGGATTAAGACTTACCATTTTGATATAAATTGCATACTTGTTATATCAGATTTATTTTGATACACTAGAATACATAGAATAATAATTATAGAATATCAAGATAGAGGTGTTTTAAATGTCAAAAAATTTAGGTACACTGTTGTATAATTTAAGAAAGGAATTAGGGATTAATCAAAAAGAGTTAAGTAGAGGAATTTGCTCCATAACAACATTATCAAGATTTGAATCTGGAGAAAGAGAACCTAGTAAAATAGTATTTGATACTTTAATTTCTAAACTAGGAAAGAATAGTAATAAATGGGAAATAATTTCAAGTGAAAATGATAAATCATTAATAAGATGTAAAAATTATATAGATTATTTAATAAAATCTGAAAAATGGTTACAATTAGAAGAAGCTATAAAAGATTATAAAAAATTGATAAAAATAGATAATAACTTAAATGAACAATATATATGTTTTATAAATGCTATTATTTATAAG